>NZ_JBEYFS010000190.1:0-23448 GCF_040634475.1 Streptomyces sp. NPDC007095 | reverse complement strand
TAACCGGCAGACCCCGACACCCGGAGCCTCCACGGCCACCGGGCACCCGGCCCTGCCCACACCCACCCTGACCAGGCTCTATTTACGCGTCAGAGCCTCGCGCTCCATAAAACGGACACGGTGTCGATGTGCATTACGTGCAGAGTGGGCGGTACGTGCAAGATGTTGACGCTCCATTTGCTGCCCAATCGTCACTGCGCACGCTCGCGGCCCCGGAGGGGCAGGCAGAAGGCAGCCCCTTCGGTGTCAATGTGATCACCATGCCTGCGACGACCGGATCGGCCTCGGCATTGGCGCCTGTCCACCGGCGAACAAGGCCCGGCTCCCCCATACCCACATACAGCGAGCAGCAGCATGCCGCCACGTCCGGCGGCGCCGAGGTCGGTTTGTCGGGGTGCCCGTGGGGGGGGGCGATCGTCGGTGCGCGGGCCGAGGACAACCATGCCGACGATGCGAACGAAGGTCACCGAGGCGAAGCCCACGGTCAGGGCGATCAGCACGCCCGTGGTGGCAAGGAAGAGTGCATACGGCAGGTGCGGCAGCCGGAACTGCTGGAGGAGGGCTTCCAGCAGGTACCACTTGGGGACGAATCCGGCGGTGGGTGGCAGCCCGGCCAGGGTGATCTCGCCGACGGCGAGACCGGTTGGCGGTGCGCAGCTCTCCCAGCAGGCGTCAACGGGCAGCCTGGCCCGCCGCCCTTTCGTACCCGAGTCTCCCAGTAGCCAGTCGAACCGGTATTGGGTCAGGGGTCAGGGCCGCCTTGCCCAGCGCGTGGTTGCACAGCTCCACGACGTACGCCTCATCGCGGTGCTGACGGCCGGCCGACCGCCGTGCTTGCCCTTGCGTTCAACGGCGGCGAATCCTTCCAGGGGCGACTCGCGGATGTTCTCCCGCTCGCTCTCCGCCATCGCCGGGAAGATACGAACAGCAGCTTGCCGTGCCCGCTGAGGTCATACATTCCCGCGAGGAGGCCGGCGAGCATCTCCAGCACCAGGCCATGGGCGAGCAGGTGGTGGGCGAGCGCGGTGAGTTTGGCGGCGTCGCGGCCGAGCCGCTTCACCTTGTACACCGTGAGGATGACCCGCCAGTCGGACTGTGGCCGTCACTCCCTACGGGCGCACGCGGATGACTGTCTTCCCGCTGCGTCGCGTGGTCGGGTTAAGGGCAGCAACGGCATCATCGAAGCTCGCGACGTCACCGATTTTTGTCCGCAGCCGTCCGTCCCGCACCCACTGCACGATCTCACCCAGTCCGGCCGATCGGCCTCGACAACGAAGTCCACCGCCAGACCACTACTGCTGGGTTCCTCAAACGGTGTAGACATATCGGCGCCGTAGTCGGCGGGTTGACGGTGCAGGTCTGCCCCAGACCCAGGCTGTGGCGCGGGAGTTGAGCCGTCTGGTTGCAAGGGTGGTGGCGTGTTCGATGTCGTCGCGGTTGGCGAACGAGCGGCCGGCGAGGGCGGCTTTACGGAAGATACGCCATCAGCCTTCCTGCAGGTTGAGCCAGCATGCTCCGACGGGGATGAAGGCGTGGTGGATGCGGGGATGGTCCTCGAGCCAGGTCCGGGTGGACAGGCTGTTGTGACTGGACAGGTTGTCGGTGATGATCCAGAGCTCGCCGGTCGGGTTGGCGTCTTCAATCTGTTGCAGGAACTGCTGGTAGAAGACGCTGTTACGGGAGGAGGCGGCCATGGTGATCTGCTGGCCGCCCCGGACGCGTAAGGCCCCGTATACCAAGGTTTTCTCCGTTCCGCGGCTGTAGTCGAGTTCCGCTTTGATCCGGTGTCCGTCGGGTGACCAGGCGGGTGCGGGCGGAAAGGTCCGCGGGATCACCGGCCCAGCTCGTCGGCGCAGATCACCGTCGCGTCGTCGGGCGGGTGGGTGTAGAGGCCGATGATCCTCGTCCTTTTGGGACGAAGTCCGGGTCCTTCGAGCGGGTCCAGGACCGGGTGCGGCGCCAGCGCACGCCTTCGGCGAGCAGGATGCGTCTGACCTGTGAGCGGCCTACCTCGATCCCTTCGGCCCGTGCCGTTGCGGCCAGGGAATCCAGGGTCCACTCGGATGGCCCGGTTTCGTCGAAGGCCCATAGCTCCCCGACGGGCTCCGACCTCAGCCGGCCCGGTGGCACGGTCTTGACCAGGGAGATGATCCTTGACCGTTCTTCCTCGGTGATCCGCCCCTTGCGGCCCTGCCCGCCCAGATCATCCAGCCCCTGCAGGCCCGAGCCGTTGAAGCGGTCCAGCCAGCACCGAACCGTCTTCTGACTACAGCCCAGTTCCACCGCGATCGCCGGCGCGCGCAGCCCCGACCAACTCAGCTCGATCATCCGGGCCCGCATCACCACATCCCGCGGAACCTTCCAGGCCCGCGACAACCGGCGAACGACGCCCCGTTCGTCTTCGTCACGCCCCGGTCGTGCCCGTAAAACCATCGTCCAGCACCCGCCCCCGAGCACCCTCAACTACCCCGCCACCAGGACATATACCCAGCGAAAGAGGAATCCAGCAGCAGTAGTCGGCGTCCCGCTCCTTGCTGCTGTCGCGCGATGATCGTTCGCAGTGCCACGAGGTCCGCCTCACGGTCGCGGCGCAGACGTCCCCGACCGTCCGCATCGAGATCGGCGCGGCGGACGACCAACTGCAAGCCAGGGCGGGAACCTCGGCGTCACGGCGGGCGTCGTACAGAACTTGCGCCGCCAACGCGGAAGGACAGCGTTACGGCAGTCAGTCGGCCCAGCGCGTCGTACTGCTCGGTCGCCACGTATCCGCCGGATCGGGTCGGCTGACAGGAAGCGGCCGTTGGCCGGGTCGTATTCGCGGGCGCCCAGGCTCTCAAGGCTGGTGGCGGAGTCGAGGGTACCGCCGATATGGCCCTTGTCGCCGGGCCAGGTGGTGGGAGCGGTGCCGCGGATGCCGCCGAAGGGGAGGTACTGGCGGCGGGTGACGGTCAGGGTCTGGTAATCGATGGCCAGGCTGTCCGTGCCCTGCCGGTCAGGGATCAGGTTCTGGATGTCACCGGTGGGCGCAGCCTCTAAGCTCACGCAGCATGATCTTGCTGAGTGATCCGCAGGTGATGGACATCCCGGTGGCGGACTGTGGCGACCCCCTCGTGGAGATCGCAACCATTGCGGAGATAACACTCGACCCTAGGGAACGAGATGAGGCCGGGGCATATGGACGGGTCAGAGCCGGCGTGCTGAAACGCCTTGGCTCGGCCTCCACCAGACTCCCCGCAGGCATCGGGCTCCTCATCGTCGAGGGACACAGAAGCCCCGCTGAGCAGGCACGTCGTTTCGCACTGTATGAGGACCGTCTGCGCTGCTCGGGCATCACGGACCCGGGAGATCGTCGGCGTCGAGCCAGCGCTTTCGTCTCCCCGGTCGAGGTGGCTCCGCACTGCGCCGGCGCGGCTGTGGATCTGACGCTTGTCGACTCGGATGGCGTCGAATTGGATCTGGGCGGTGCGGTGAATGGACACCGCACCGGCGACGAAGAGTTGTGTCCGTTCGATGCCCCAGGCCTGTCTCAGACCGCACGCGACAACCGCAAGCTCCTGGCCCAGTGCCTGTACGCAGAAGGCTTCGCCAACTACCCCAGCGAGTGGTGGCACTGGTCCTATGGGGACCGATACTGGGCGCTCATGACCGGTGCCCCTGCCGCCATCTACGGACCGATCTGACCCCCTATCCGGCGCCCGCCACCCGTGCCTGCCCGCCCACCACTACGGCCGCGTACACCGGCCGCGCCGCGCGAGCAGCCCGACAGCACTTCGCACACGCCGGTGGCCGGACCCGAGGGCCCGGCCACCGGCACGAGAGACGACACTACAACGCGACTTCCCCCATCGCCCACGTTCGCCTCTACACCCACCCCACCCATCCCAGCGCCGTGACCACCGTCCTGACCGGCACCCACGCCCACGTTGCCCACCTGGGTCTGGAGGCAGCCGACTGGACCGTCGTCGCCGACAGCTTCCCAGTCCTGGTCCGCATCGACCACGCGGAGTGCTCGCCCAGTCTCCAGATCTGTGGCGCTGACTCTCCAGCCCTGTGGCGCTCAAACGCGGCGTGTGGCGCTATATCCGCATCCCCGGACTGCGCGAACTCCGCCTCGACGTCGCCCTGCGCCAGGCCCTCTCACCCGGACACCAATCCCCCGGCGCCCCGGTCCCGGACGGCCGCCCGGCTCGAAGAACAAACTGAAGGCCACCCGCCCCGCCTACCGCGGGGATCGCAAGGAGTAACGAAAAATCTCAAATCATAATTTAACCCCGAGTAACCATGAGAAGCCTTTCGGGCACAGCGGGTGACAATGATCACTTTGGGCTGCTCGCATCAGGGGTCCCTCCGCAGAGCGGCTACGCTCCTGACGAAGACCAACACTGCCTCGCCAAGGCCGACTCGGGTCGGCGACGGATCGGGTGCGTGTGCGGGGGGGGCACGAAACGAAGGAGAACCCCGCGTGGGCCACCTGGCCGCCGTCCGCGTGTTGCGAAACGTCGCCCCTCAGATCATCGCCGAGTACCACGCCGCCCTGAGCGACATCGGCAGCCCGCTGGTCGCACGCTCCGAGGTCTGGGCCCAGTGTCGCCGGCAGGCCGCAGCCATTCTTCAAGACTGCGCGATCGCTGTGGATCGTGACGTGCCGCAGGCCACAGGAGACGACTACACCCGGCTTCTCGGGGCGCATCGAGCCCTGCAGGGGATCCCGGTCGCCGAGTCGGTGCGCGCCGCGGATCTGCTCTGGCAGGCTGCCCAGCCGTTCCTGGAGGAGGCCGCCCGGGCGGAGGCCGCGCCCCAACGGGACGCGGCCTACCGCGCCCTGGAAGCCGCCTTCCGCACCGCCACCATGCACCGCCTTTACGTCGGAGCCCTGGGACACGAGCAGACCCCCGCCGTATCGGCGGCGAACTCCGCGCTCACACCCGGCCCTGACTCATTCGCCGTCACCGCGTCCCCGTCTGGCTCATCTGCGGATGCGCTCACCCGGCGTGAGTTGGAAATACTGGGCTTGGCGGCCGACGCGTTGACCAACAAGGAGATCGCCGCCAGCCTCGGCATCACGGAGGTGACCGTCAAGCGTCACCTGGCGAACGCCTACGCCAAACTCGGCGCACGATCCCGGCTGGACGCGGTCCGCAGGCTCCGCAGAGGCGCGCACCCGCGGCCGGGGGGCACGGGGCGGTTACCGGCTGGCCGCGCGAACTAGCAACAGCACCAACATCGCCGCGTTGGCCGCGTATTGGACCACCATAAACGCCCGGTAGGCGCCCCGGCGCTCTTGGCGCGCCGCGTCCCTCCCGGGCAGCTTCCGCAGCCGGAATGCCACCCAGACGCTGCCGATCGCCAGCGGGACCGTTCCGACCAGCACCGCGGGCGCCCACAGTGAGGCGGCCAGCCCGCAGCAACCCACTGTCAGTGCCCCGGTCAGTGCCAGCCGGCGGGCCGTGGCGGCGCCGTGCACAGCCGCCACCGTCCGCCGACCGGCACTGGCGTCCCCCTCCGCGTCGCCGAGGTCTTTGACCACCGCGCCCACGAGTCCCATCCACGCCGCCATCACCCCGGCGAAGACCCACGCCTCAAGTCCGGCCGAGTGACCGGCCGCCTGGGCGCCCGCCGCGTACGTGGTCAGCCCCAACCCGGTCACAATCAGCGCGCAGGCCCAACTGGAGCGCTTGGCCGCGATCGGTGGCACCGAGTAAGCGGCACCCAGCGCCAAGAAGAGCAGGATCCACCAGATGAGCCCCGGGACGGCAGCCAATGCGACCACCACAGCTGCCGCCGCGAACGCCCCGGTGGTGACACTCGCGACGCGGACCGGGAGAGCGCCTCGGGCAATCGGGCGGACGGAGCCATTGGCGCGGTCCTCGGCAACGTCCATCACCCCGTTAAGCAGGTAGACGCAGACCACCGCGCACCACCAAGCCGCCACGCCGAGCGGCCAGCGGTCGGAGCCGTCGCCCTGGGTCGCGGCAAATGCCCCGCCGACCGCGAACCGCAGCAGGAATACCACCTGCACCACAGGCCGCGCCTCCATCAGGGACAGCCCCAATATGCGGGCCGGCCGCTGAACATTGCTTTCCACTGACCCTGATACCGCTCACTCGCTCAAAAGATCTTCACGGCGACCTCAACGAACACCTCGAGGGCCGCCACAAGTATGTGGGTACCTGGCCTGGGCCCGGGCAAGGGTACCCAGGTTTCGATGGAAGGCCCGCCGCGCGGGAGGCCGGGAGTCATACCAAGGATGCAGAGAGTATGCAGACGGCATGGTCCTTTGGGTCCGGGGTGCGTTGCCAGGCGGTCGGCGAGACTCCAGGATCACCACGACCTCCTGTCAGGGCTGGGGGTTTGACCAGCGCTTCCTCGTAAGAGAGCCGGAGATCGTGCACACCTTCATGAATGTGAAGAAGACCATCGGGACGAGTACCTCCTTCTGGAAGAGGGCCGAGGCCGCTGGGCTCGGCCAGCTCACCGCGACTGCGGCGCGCGGCCCCTTCCTGGTGTCGGCGGATGACGGGCGGGAATTCCTGAACATGTCCTCGTTCTCCTACCTCGGCCTGGAGTCGCATCCGGCGATCGTCGAGGCAGCGGCGGAGACGGTGGTCAAGGTGGGGTCCCTGAACACCTCCACGTCCCGGATGCGCGCAGTCTTCGAGGTTCTGCGGGACACCGAGGAGATGCTCTCCGACCTCTTCCGCGTCGAGGTGCTGACCACGACCTCGTGCGCCGCTGCCGCCTGGCAGACTCTGCCGCTGGTCGCCTCGGGAGCCCTCACCGAGGGCGATCCGCCGCTCATGGTCTTCGACAAGAACGCACATTTCTGCCTGAACGCGATGAAGCCGAGCGTCGCCGACGAGACCCGCCTGTTGACGATCCCGCACAATGACCTCAATGCGCTCGAGGAACTCTGCAAAACACACCGCAACCTCGTCTACGTCGCCGACAGCGTGTACAGCACGGGCGGCTGCGCCCCAGTACGGCAGCTGCTGGAACTGCAGGACCGCTACGGGCTTTTCCTGCTGTTCGACGAGGCGCACGGACTGTCCAGCTGCGGTGCCCGCGGGCGCGGGCTCGTACTCGACACCATGGGGGAGATCAACGACCGCACGATCGTGATCACTTCGCTGAACAAGGGGTTCGCCGCATCCGGCGGGGCAATGTTCGTCGGCCGACGCGGGGACAGCGCACGCCGCGAGCTCTTCTTGTACGGGAGCGGGCCACTGATGTGGTCCCAACGGATCAACACGGCCGGACTGGGCGCAGTGCAGGCGTCCGCAGAGATCCACCGCTCCTCGGAACTGGACGACCTCCAGCGCCGACTGCGCGAGAACATCAACCACTTCGATGCCCTGGTGCCCAGTGAGAACCGGCACGACGGGCTGCCGATCCGCTTCGTGAGCGTCGGCGACGTCGAGCGGACGATCGGGATCGCGCAGCGTCTCTTCCAGGAGGGCTGCTATGTGGCCCCGCTCTTCTTTCCTGTGATCGCCCGCGGGCGATCCGGGCTGCGAGTCATGCTGCGGGCCGATATGGACCGAGCCGACATCACGCGATTCTCCGGACTGCTTCGGGAGTTCACCGCCACACCGGACGCCGGCGCCGCCGAGGTCCGGTGAACCGTGCGAGCGCATGCCGGAACACTCGACTCCGCCACCGTGGACCCCGAAAAGGAGCGACTGGGACGACCCTTCTGGTACCTCTGGACCGGCACCTGCCTCAACAAGGTCGGCCAGCTACTCCCGGCGTTCTTCACCCTGTACCTGGTCCACCAGCACCTGGCCACCGTGCAGACTGCGGGTTGGATCGTCGGCATACAAGGCGCCGGGTCGATCATCGCCTCGCTGCTCGGTGGCCTACTCAGCGACCGCTTCGGCTCCCGGCGCACGATCGTCTACTCCCAGCTGGCCACCGCGCTCTTTGCCGTCGCACTCGGCCTGGCGATGCCGCTGTGGGGACTGGCGGCGGTGGCGTTCCTCTCCGGATGCACCACCACGATCCATCGGCCGGCCGGAGCGGCGCTGGTCGCGGGGACGGTTCCGGCAAGCCAGCGGGCCCGGGCCTACGGGCTTCTCTACTGGGCGTCCAATATCGGGGTGGCGGTGGCTCCGACTCTGGTGGGCGCGGTGATGGAACTGGCGCCGCGCTTCATGTTCGCCCTCAACGCGGTCACCTCGGTGGCCTATGCCGTGATCGCCTCCAGGATTCCGGAGCCCACCGTCGGCGGCGGACGCAAGGGCGGGCTGCCGCACCGGACCTGGTTGCAGTCCTTTCGTCATGCGGTGAACCCTTTCGTCAGGCTGCCGATCGCCCCCTTCCTCTTCCTCAGCTTCGTCATATCTGCCATCTATCTGCAGTGCAGATCGGCTCTGCCGGTGGACATGGCGGCCCACGGACTGTCCCCCGGCGCCGTCGGGCTGGCGCTCTCGGTGAACGGCGTCCTGGTCGTGGTGCTGCAGCCGGTGGCCTCCCAGTTCTCCGGTCCGGCGAGACTGCTGCCGAAGCTCGTGCTCGCCTGTGGGCTCATCGGCCTCGGTTTCCTGCTACACGGCTTCTGGCATTCGGAGATCGGGTATGTCTGCTCGATCGGGGTCTGGACCCTCGGCGAGGTGGTCCTCGCCCCGCTCGGCTCCTGCCTGATCGCCCTGTGGGCCCGCTCGGAGGAGCAAGGGGCCTTTCAGGCCGCCAACTTCTTCGCCTGGAACCTCGGTCTGGCACTGGGCGCTCCGGTTGGGCTTTGGGAACTGGAGAACCTCGGCTCGACAACCTTCTGGACCGGAACGTTCGTGCTGGCACTGCTCGTCGCCATCGGCCACGCCGCACTGGCGAAGCACCACCCCTATGGAGAATTCGGTGAATGACACCAACGGCGTCAACGACGCCTTCCCCTACCGCCCCCGGTTGGTCCTCGTGGACGGTCCCGGCGGACCTACCCTCGACTGGTCGCTGCCCCGGCTGTGCGACCGGCATGAGGTCGCGGTGCTGTGGAAGCCCACCGGGGACGAGGCTGCGGACGCCGGAAAGCGGGACCTTTTCGACGAGTGGGGATGCCGGGCCACCGTCTTCAACACCGGCCAGGAGCTGGTAGAGAGGATCAAGAACGTCGCCCTCTCCGAGGGCGCCGAGGGCATCCTCTCGTTCAGCGAGCTGTGGGTCATCGAAGCCCATACCGCGGCCGCCGAGCTTGGCCTCCCGGCCAACCCCTTGGCCGCGATCCCGGCGATGCGGGACAAGTACCTCCAGCGTCGGCGGCTCGCCGAGGCCGGCGTCCCGGTGCCCCGGTTCGCGCTGGTGCGCAGCGCCGCGGAACTGCGTGAGGCGTACCGGCACGTGGGCGCACCGGCGATCTTCAAACCGGTGACCGGGGCGGGCAGCCTGGCCACCTACGCGGTCGGCTCGGACACGGAACTGGACGAGCTCTGGGAGACCGCTCGGGCAGCGCATGAGAACGACCGGCGAGCCGGGCAGACCGCCACGTTCATCCTGGAAGAGCGGCTGATCGGCGTCCGGAAGCATCAGGACGAACGCTACGGCGACTACGTCAGCGTGGAATCCATCGTGTGCGGCGACCGGATCGAACACCTCGCAGTCACCGACAAGTTCCCGCTCACCGATCCCTTCCGGGAGAACGGCGGCATCCTCCCCTCCGTGCTCCCGGATGACGAGCTGGCGGCGCTGCGCGCGGCCGCCTCGGCGGCGATCCAGGCGCTCGGGGTCACGCACTGCGCACTGCACACCGAGTTCAAGCTGACGGCGGCCGGCCCGATGATTATCGAGGTCAACTGCCGGGTCGGCGGCGGGGTGACGGAGCAGCTGTACCACGCTGCTGGCTACGACATCATTCGTGCGCTCGCCGAGGTCGCATTGGGTCGGGCTCCACGTCCCATCGACGAGTTCAGGGCATCCGCGGCGATCCTGCTACCGCAGATACCGCCGCGCGACCTGGTAATAACCGAGATGCCCTCGGCGGACGAACTGCTGGCTCTGCCCGGCGTGATCAGCGCCCGGGTCAACCACGCACCGGGCGCAAGGCCGCGCTGGGCTGAGGGGACTCCCGCCGGAACGCTGGCCAGGGTGTTCGCGGCCGCCCCGAGCGCGGACACCCTCCTCGAGACCTTCGACTACCTCAGGTCCGACACATGCTTCGGCTACGCCGAGTACACGAGCTGACCTGAAGGCCCGGAACTATCCGCAGATGGAGGATTTCTGAGGATGAGTCAACGCATCGCCATACTCGGCGGAAGGCTCAACCTGCTCGAACGAGCACACGCGGCGGGGATCCAAGTGGTCCTGTTCCATGGCGCCGACGCCCCCGACAGGCGCGCCCACGACCTCTGCGAGAGGGTCGTCGAGGTCGAACTGAAGGAGTTCGAGCAGGTACGGAAGGCTGTGCTGGCCGAGCACCGACGGAAGCCGTTCGTGCGGGTGGTATCCATCGCCGAGGAGTGCCTGGTCGCGGCGGCCCGCCTGAACGAGACCCTGGCTCTCGGCGGAAACACCGCGAACTCGGTGCGGCTGCTGAAGGACAAACACCTGATGCGGCGCCGACTCGAGCACACAGGTCTGAGCCCGGTCCGGACCGGTCTGGTGGCCTCCGCCCGCCAGGCCGAGGACTTTCTCGCGCACCTCGGTGGGCCGATCATGCTCAAGCCCGTGGCGGGCGCCGGCAGCCGGAACGTCGCTAGGGTCGAATCGGCGGCGGACATCGCACGCGAGTGGCCGCGGATCGGCGGCGGGGCGCCGCTGCTCGCCGAGGAGTTCCTGAGCGGTCCGGAGATCAGCGTCGAGAGCTTCTCGTACCGCGCGGAGCACTCAGTGATCTCCATAACCACCAAGACCCTCACCGATAACTTCGTCGAGGTTGGGCATGCGATGCCCAGCGCACTCGACGACAGTCAATGGCAGACCGTCGAGGCCCTGGTCACCGACTTCCTCACGGCAGTCGGTCTGACCGAGGGGCCCTGCCACACCGAGGTCAAGCTCACCCCGGCCGGGCCCCGCATAGTCGAATCGCAGAACCGCATCGGTGGCGGCGGAATCGTCGAACTCCTCCGTCTCTCCTGCGGATACGACTTCTTCCGGCTGGCCGTCACGGTGCCGCTCGGTATCGATCCCCTGCCTGCGCCACCGGCGCATCGGATCGGCGCCGCGGTGCGCTTCTTCCAGGCCCCTCCGGGACGCATCCGCGAGGTCGGCGGTCTGGATGAGGCCGGCCGGGTGGAGGGGGCCACCGTGTACGACCCGCCTCGGGTCGGCGACGTCGTACCCGAGCTGACGTGGTCCCTGGACAAGGTGAACGGCTATGTGATCGCCGAGGGGGCGGACATCCATGAGGCTGTGGCCAGATGCGAGAAGGTCACCGGCATGGTCGACATCGTGACCTCGCCCGGGAAATGACGATCCGGAAAACCCTGAATCGAAATGGAATCCAACATGGCAGGACTTACTGAATCCCAGGTCATAGGTGTCCTGTACGGAGGCGACTCCCCGGAGCGCGCCGGATCGCTGGTCTCGGGGAAGATGTCAGCGGACGCCCTCGCCACCCAGGGCTTTGACGTTCGGTTGATCGACCCCGCGGAGCCGAAAGCGTTCGAACGCCTTGCGGAGATCGATGTCGCGTTGATCGCGCTCCATGGCCCTGGGGGCGAGGACGGAAGGATCCAGGGCCTCCTGGATTCCCTCGGGGTTCCGTACACCGGATCGGGGGTGCTGGCTTCGGCGGTCGGCATGCACAAGCCGACCTTCAAGCGACTGATTGCCAGCTACGGCCTCGACACTCCCGCGTGGGTGACGGTCGACGACTCGCTCAGTGACGAAGACATGCTCCGGGTCGTGGAGTCGGAACTCGGCTGGCCGGTCTTCGTCAAACCGGCCGCAGGCGGCGGAAGCCTGGGCGCCGGCATCGTCCGGGAACCCTCTCAACTCTCCCGGATGCTGGCGGAGACGGATGAGGGCGGATACCGCGAGTACATGGTGGAGGAGCACGTGCTGGGGCGCCCGTGCTCGGTGGGCGTGCTCGAGTTGGCCGACGGTCTCGCTACTCTGCCGGTCCACGATGTGGAGACCGAGCACGAGTTCTACGACTACGCGGCCAAGCACGATCCGAGTCTGCGTACCGAGCACTGCCCGTCGATCCTGCCCAGCGAGGTGACAGAGCGGCTCCAGGCGGACGCACTCCGGGTGCACAGGATCCTCGGGGCCCACGGGGTCTCCCGGGTGGACTTCATGGTCCGAGAGGACGGGAGTTCGGTGGTGCTTGAGATCAACACCGTGCCCGGCCTCTCGGACCGGGGCAATCTGGCCACCATGGCGAGAGCCGCAGGGATCGCTTATCCCGACCTCGTGACCACCATCCTGCAGACTGCTTTCACCAGGACGGCCGCTGTTGCCTAGGAAGAACGGCTCCGCTGTCGTCCACCGGGTGCCCTACTTCTCCCAGTGGGAATCTCCGGAGCTGGTGGGCGAGTTTGTGACAGGCCGACGCACCGGGGCGGAGGACCCTCGTTGGCGGGATTCCGGTGCGGAGAGTCCGGAATCGTACGAGTTCTGGGCTCGGCGGCTCTGCGGGGTGGCCTGCCTGCGCATGGCTCTGAGCTACTGGTTCGGTACCGCACCGAACGCCTTCGAGCTCGCCGCGGAGTGCCTGGACGCGGGGGCCTACCGGGTAGAGGGACAACAGGTGGAGGGCCTGATCTATGCGCCTTTCGTGAGCTACGTGGTCGGCCGATGGCCGGTGAGCGCGGAGTCCCACCCGGAGCTGCCCGCCGAGGAGCTGGGGAAGCTGGTCGGCGCCGGGGCACTGCCGCTGCTCTCGGTGAGCTCGTCCATCCGTACGCCCGAGACCTCGCCCACGCATCGGGGCGGCCATCTGGTACTGGCCGTCGGCGCCAGCGATGCCGCGGTCTATCTGCATAACCCTTCCGGACTGCCCGGCGTCTCACAGGAGTTCGCCGAGGTGGCCTGGGACGACTTCGCCAGGTTCTATGCCGGCCGGGGCGTCGTGCTGCGACGCGCCGACGGCCGATGAAGCCGGCCACCGAGTGTCGAGTCCACCGACAGAAGGTTCGTTCAGCATGACTGGGAGTTCGGCGCCCATAGGCGTCTTCGACTCTGGTTTCGGCGGTTTGGCGCTGGTCTCCGCTGTGCAGCGGCTGCTGCCGACGGAGAATATCGTCTACCTGGGCGACAGTGCCCGGCAGCCCTACGGCCCCCGCCCGCTCGCCGAGATCCGGGAGATCTCCCTGGAATGCCTGGACCGGCTGGTCGACGATGGGGTGAAGGCGCTCGTGATCGCCTGCAACACGGCGAGCGCCGCGGCGCTCCGGGACGCACGCGAGCGCTATCGGATTCCAGTAATCGAGGTCGTAGGGCCGGCCAGCCGCACCGCGGCAAAGGCCACCAGGAACGGCCGGGTCGGCGTCGTGTGCACCGAGGCCACACGAGTTTCCAGGGCCTACGAGGACGCGTTCGCCGCCGCTCCGCACATCGACCTGGTCATCGCGGCGTGCCCGCCATTCGTCGACTTCGTCGAGGCAGGCGTGACCACCGGTCCGGAACTGGCGGCCGTGGTGCAGCGGTGTCTGGCCCCGCTGGTGGCGGCCGAGGTCGACACGCTCATCCTGGGCTGCACCCACTATTCGCTGATCAGCGAGGCCATTGCCGGGGCGATGGGCGAGCGGGTCCGACTGGTGTCGAGTGCCGAGACCGCCGCGGAGGAGCTGGCCGCATGTCTACGTCGGTCCAACCTGTGCCACCCCGCCACCGAGGGCCAGCCCTCATATCTGTTCCAGACGACAGGCGACCTCGGGTACTTCGAGAGCATCGGTAGCCGCCTTCTGGGTCTGCCCTTCCGGGGCCGCAGCGCCGAGGCCGTCAGCCGGGCGGTCTTCGCCCTGACCCATCGCTAACGCGACGACCGGCAGGAAGAACACGTTGAAGCTCGCCGTCATCGCCGGTGGCCAGACCGCGGAGGCCGAGGGCACTCTCGGTTCCGCCGATCGACTCTCCGTCTGCCCGCGACGGTGTTGATCTTGCCGTTTAACGTTCCGCCTCGAACAGGCGGACCTGGGGGTGGCATGATCGACTCCGGTTCGACTCGGCGGTGGGGTGGTGTGACGTGGGCGATTGGCGGACTGATCCGACGTTCGCGATGTGCCGGGCGTTGGCGGCCGGGGCGGATCTGTCCTCTTTCGCGGGCGGGCCGTTCGACGTGCGGGCGGCGGTGGCCGGCATCCGGCCCGAGACCAAGGATGGATTCCTGCTCGGCCGAGTCCCCTGGGAGCGTTTCTCACAGGGGGGAGACGTCAGGGATGCCGTTCACCTGCTGCACACCGACGGCTCCTTTCGTTCCGGAGCGGGCGTGGTGAGCGGCATGTGAGGGTGTTCAGTTCCTTGTGTAAGAGATGATCTTGCTGGGTGCTGGTCGGGCCCTGGCTGATACCAGGAATGTGACGCACAGTGAGTGATCTGATGGACGAGAACTTCCCGTACGCCGAGTCCGACGAGTCCCGGCAGGAGGCGTCGCGCAGGTTGGCGGGGGCGATGTCGCCGGCGGCGATCGACCGGATGCTGGCGGACGCGGAGGCGGCTGGGGTCGGTATCGATGGGCAGGGCGGTCTGCTGCAGCAGATGATGAAGGCGGTCCTGGAGAGGGCTTTGCAGGTCGAGATGGCCGACCACCTCGGCTACGAGGCCGGCGACCCGGCCGGGCGGGGCTCGGGCAACTCCCGTAACGGGTCGTATCCCAAGACGCTGACGACGACGGCCGGGCCGGTCACGGTGCACGTGCCCAGGGATCGCAAGGCAGACTTCGAGCCGGTGATTGTGCCCAAGTGGCGGCGGCGTCTGGCCCAGGTTGACGACATGATCCTCTCGCTCTACGCGCGAGGCATGACGACCCGGGACATCACCGCGCACCTCAAGGAGGTCTACGGGACGGAGGCGTCCCCAGCCTTGATCTCGAAGGTCACCGATGTCGTGTCGGGTGAGATAACCGCCTGGCAGAACAGGCCCGTTGACGAGGTCTACCCCATCCTCTACATCGACGCTCTGAGCGTGAAGGTCCGCGACGGCGGCATGGTCACCAACAAATCTGCCCATCTGGTCATTGGTGTCGACGTGGACGCATCAAGAATGTGCTGGGCATCTGGCTGCAGGACAACGAGGACTCGAAGTTCTGGCTGAACGTGCTCACCCAGCTCAAGAACCGCGGCCTGAGGGATGCCCTGATCGTGTGCTGCGACGGACTGACGGGCCTACCCGACGCGATCAACACCGTCTGGGAGAAAGCCCAGGTCCAGACATGTGTGACGCACCTGATCCGCTCGTCGATGAAGTACGTGTCCTACACCGACCGCAAGAAGGTCGCCGCCGCCCTGAAGCCGATCTATACCGCGAGCACCGAGTCCGAGGCGCTCAGCGCCCTCGATGAACTCAGGACCGCCTACGGCAAGAACTACCCTGGTTTGATTGCGAGTTGGGAACGCGTGTGGGAGGAGTTCATCCCCTTCCTTGCCTTTGACCGCGAGATCCGGCGCGTGATCTACACCACCAACGCCATCGAGTCCCTGAACTACCAACTCCGCAAGATCACCAAGACGCGCGGGCACTTCCCCTCCGACGACGCCGCGATCAAGCTCCTCTACCTCGGCATCCGCCGCATCGAGGGCCGCCACATCGACGGCGACGGCCCTATCCCCCAAGGCCGCGTCCGCGGCACCGGCACCCTCGGGTGGAAGCGGGCCATGAACCACTTCATGCTGGCCTTCCCCGACCGCCTCCCCCTCTGAACCCTGCAAGATCACCGATAGTAACCACCTTCAGGGCCCGACCAGCAAGGACGCACACCTCTACATACACAAAGGAATTGACAACCTCCGGCATGTGCGCCAACGACATGCGGGCCGCCGTTCTCGCCGTACCGTTCCTGATCCGCATCGCCGCCGACACCCGCCACCCCTGTCGTGCCGACGCTCTCGCCGTGGCCGCCTGCCCGGCCCGTGCCCTCCACTTCGGCGTCGCCTCTCGCGACGAACTACTGCTCCACCGCGCCGACTTCCAGGACGGCGATCTGCACGACGACTACGGCGTCGAGGTGACCGGCTACCCTGCTGGCTGGTCGGTCGCCGCTGCCCGGGCCGCGATCACCGCCGACACCGCCCTCCTGCACCCCCTTCTCGGCAACCCCGACCCGTCGATACGTATCGACGCCGCCTACACACTGGCCACCGCCGCAGACCCCGACCGCGCCGTCCGCTCCTCCTTCCGTGCCCGGCTCGCCACTGAGCAGGACCCGAAGGTCAGCGCCGCCCTGGTCCTCGCCACCGCCGAAGCCACCCGCACGCACCCCCACGCGCCGACCACCACGTGGATGCGGGAACAGTGGCGGGACCGAACACAAGCACCCGAGGTCCGCCTGGTCGCCGCGATCGGCTGGCTCTGCCTCACCGACGAACCCGCCCCCGACGACTTGCGCACCGCCGTTGACGACCTCGCCACCGACGAACGCGCCCACACTATGGACGACCTGCGCTGGATGGCCAACGCCGGGGGATCCCACGAGACCGGACTGCAACGCTGCGTCCGAACGATGCTCCACCCCGACCAGCCCGACCCCGAGGATCGCGACGACCTGTGGGCCTCGCTCCGCTGACCGTGAGAGCAAGCCACCAGCGCTCAATCTTCGTTCAGGGACTCAGCGAGGCATACCTGAAGCGTCCGGGGAAACACCGCCGTCACTACACGCCCGAACTGTGCGGAGGGCCCGCACGAACTACACCGACCAGCTCCTCGAAGAGCTGGCAGCCAACAACAACTACCTCGTCAAGGCGGTCGAACCCGGCCCGCACGCTGTGAACTGGGCATCGCGGATCAGTGCCGCACACAAGTCCGGCAAGATCCCTCACGCACAGGAGCTCCGTGGAAAGCAGACTCACCGCGGCTACGAAATCTAGCTCGTCGACATCCCTGCCTGGCAACTCGTCGAACTCACTCCAATCACCGCGCCAGCCGGACTCACCCAGCCCCATACCGTGGCGGCCGCTCCCCAAGAGCAACCCCACCGCATGGAACTGACCAAATCCGTCTACGGCCGAGCCCTGCGCATCATCCAGGCCGTCGTTATTACAGCCACCGAATCAAAGGGCCACACGGCGGCACTCGGCCCCACTCCAGCCGCCGCCCCGCCCCGCCCCGTCACCGTCGGCAGGCAGCACCGTACTTCACCATCACCACCCAAGGCGAATGCATCGACTTCCTCGTCCTGCAGGAACAGGACCACAGCAAACACGTCCCCACCGGCAAGGAACGCGCCGACGCTACGAAGCACACATGGATGCGCATCCCTGCTTCGACTACACCCCCGCCAACCGGCTGCGTTTCATCCTCCGCGGCAGCACCGCACACCGCGGCAACGAATGGGCCGACCTCCCTGGCCGGCCGCTGGAAGACCAGCTCGCCGAAATCGTGCAAGAAGTCGACCTCCGTGGCGAAGCCGCCGAACACAACCGCCACGTAGACGAGCAAACCCAGGAGGCGGCACAGCAGAATTGCGAAAGCGCCGTGCACAAAGCCCACGCCGCGTACACCCACACGCCTATCGCGTCAAGCACCTCGAAGAACGGACAGATGCCTGGCACCAGATCAAACGCCTGACCGAATTCGTCACAGCAGTGCGCAACCGCGCCACATCACTGCCACCCGGGTAGGAAAGGACCAAGATCGAGTCGTGGCTCGCGTTCGCAGACGCCCACCTCCAACAGCTCACCGAGTCCGCCTTGGCGCCGAAGCTGCCCACCGTCGCAGCCCAGCAGCTCAGATCTTGAGCCGTTCCTCAGCCACCGAAGCCGCTACGAACCTCGCTCCGACTGAGCCCCAAATCGGACCATAACCGGCAGGATCTCGCCAAGAGACAGCAAAGAAGGGACTCTGGAAGACCGCACCTGACGCACCGCCACCTGCAGGAAGTCACTCCTGACGATCCATCAGAAAGTGCGTCAAACGTGCGTCAGAAGGGCCTTCCATGCGTCGAATATGCGTCAAGATATCGCCCGTAACGCCCACAGCGCACATAATGCACACCCGGCGAAACCGCAGGTCAGGCACCCTTTTCGGCAGGCTCAAGGATCGCCACGCACTCCACATGATGCGTCATCGGGAAGAGATCGAACGCCCGCAGCGTCCGTACCTTGTACCCACCGTCGCGGAAGTACCCGAGGTCGCGGGCGAGTGCCGCCGGGTCGCAGGCGACGTACGCGATGCGGCGGGCGCCCAGGGAGGACAGTTGCTCGACCGTCTTCTTGCCGGCGCCGGCGCGGGGCGGGTCGAGGACGATCAGGTCGACCTCGGTGATGCCGGTGCGCGGGAGGACCGACTCGACCTTGCCCTGTTCGATGCGGACCCGCTCGAAGGCGGCGAGGTTGTGCCGGGCGTCCTCGACCGCACGCTTGCCGGACTCGATGCCGAGGACCGCGCCCTTGTCGCCGAGGCGGTCCGCGAGGGCGCCCGCGAAGAGGCCGACGCCGCAGTACAGGTCGAGCGCCATCTCGCCCTTGCGCGGCATCAGGCCCTGCATGACGGCCTTGACCAGGGTGTCGGCCGCCATCGGGTGGACCTGCCAGAAGCCGCCGCTGCCGACGCGGTACGTACGGCCGTCGGCCCGCTCGCGCACGAACGCGCGGCCGTGGACGCGGTGGATGCCGCCGTCGTGCTCCTCGACGCGCATCACGGAGACGGGCTTGTCGAGCTCCACGAGGGGAAGTCGGGCGCCGGGGCGGGGCTCCAGGATGACCATGCGGTCCTGGGAGCCGGTCGCGGCGATCGCCTCGACCGAGGCCATGCCGGACCAGTCGCGCTCCTCGATACCGAGTTCGCTCACGCCCGGCGCCGCGATCATGCAGTGCTCGATCGGCTCGACCTCGTGCGAGCGGTGGCGGCGCAGTCCGGCGTTGCCGTCCGCGTCCACGGCGTACTGCACGCGCGTGCGCCAGGCCGGGACCTCGCCGGCGGGCAGCTTGTCGCCCTCGGCGGGCATCACCGTGCCGTCCCAGCCCGCCTCCTCGGGCGTGAGGCCCGCGAGCCGCTGCAGCTGCTCGGCGATGACCTCACCCTTGAGGCGGCGCTGCGCGCCCGGCTTGGCGTGCTGCCAGTCGCAGCCGCCGCAGCGACCGGGTCCTGCGTAGGGGCAGGGGGCTTCGACGCGGTCCTTGGACGCCGAGAGGATCGTCACCGCGTCCGCGCGCAGGAAGCGCGCGCCCTCCTCGCCCTCCGTGACACGCGCGACGACGCGCTCGCCGGGCAGGGCGTGCCGGACGAAGAGGACCTGGCCCTCGGCCGTGCGGGCGATGCAGTGCCCGCCATGGGCCACGGGGCCGATCTCGACCTCGTACTCCTCCCCCACCAGCGATTTCTTCGGTTCTGCCTGCATGGCGGGGTGACTCCAGATGCGAAAGGGGATGAGGAAGGGGTCGCGGAACCGCGAACGGCCGGACAACAGCCCACCAGTCTACGTGGACGTTGCCCGGCCGCTCACCACAAGGCCGTCGGCCCCTGCGGTCACAAGGCCGTCAGCCCTTGGCGTTCGAGGACTCCTTCGGGCGCTCCTCCGCCGGACCCCGGCGCACCGCACCCGGCGCGTTCCACTCCTGCCGCTTGCGGGCCCGGTTCCTCGCGACCTCCGAGGACTCCAGCTGGTAGGGCACGGAGGTGACCATCACACCGGGCGTGAACAGAAGCCGGCCCTTGAGCCGCAGCGCGCTCTGGTTGTGCAGCAGATGCTCGTACCAGTGGCCGACCACGTACTCGGGGATGATGACCGAGACCGCGTCGCGCGGGGACTCCCGGCGCAGGCCCTTCACGTACTCGATCACGGGCCGGGTGATCTCGCGGTACGGCGAGTCGAGGACCTTCAGCGGTACGTCGATGCCGCGCCGCTCCCACTCCTCGCGCAGTGCCTTGGTCTCGGCCGGGTCGACGTTGACGCTGAGCGCCTCGAGGGTGTCGGAGCGCATCAGCTTGGCGTAGGCGAGGGCACGCAGGGTCGGGCGGTGGATCTTGGAGATCAGGACCACCGAGTGGACCCGGGAGGGGCGGACGCTGTCGTCGGAGGGCCCCTCGGGGGCGGCGATCTCCTCGGCGACGCGGTCGTAGTGCTTACGGATCGCGCTCATCGTCACGTAGAAGATCACCATGCCGAGCAGGGCGACCCAGGCGCCGTGCGTGAACTTGGTGACGAGGACGACGACCAGCACCAGGCCGGTGAAGAAGGCGCCGAAGGCGTTGATCGCGCGGGAGCGGATCATGTGGCTGCGCCTGGCCGGGTCGTTCTCGGTGCGCAGGTGGCGGTTCCAGTGCCGGACCATGCCGGTCTGGCTGAGCGTGAAGGAGACGAAGACGCCGACGATGTAGAGCTGGATCAGCCGGGTCGAGTCGGCGCCGTAGATGACGACCAGGAGCGTGGCCGCGCCCGCGAGCAGGACGATGCCGTTCGAGAAGGCGAGGCGGTCGCCGCGGGTGTGCAGCTGACGCGGCAGATAGCGGTCCTGGGCGAGGATCGAGCCGAGCAGCGGGAAGCCGTTGTACGCGGTGTTGGCCGCGAGGAACAGGACCAGCGCGGTGGCGGCGGCGAGCACGATGAACAGGAAGCTGCCCTTGCCGAAGACCGCCTCGGCGACCTGCGAGATCACCGGGTTCTGGACGTAGCCGGAGCCGATCGGGACGCCGTTGTGGATCAGGTCGGTGGCCGGGTTCTCGGCCATCCGGACCTTGGTCGACATGGCCAGGGCGATGATGCCGCAGAACATGGTGACAGCCAGCAGGCCCATCGCCGCGAGAGTGGTCGCGGCGTTCTTCGACTTGGGCTTGCGGAAGGCGGGGACGCCGTTGGAGATGGCCTCGACGCCGGTGAGCGCCGCGCAGCCGGAGGAGAAGGCGCGCAGCAGCAGGAAGACGAGCGCGAAGCCCGCGAGCCCCTGGTGCTCGGCCTTGATGTGGTAGTCGGCGGTCGGCGCGCGCATGGTGTCGTTCAGGACGAGCCCACGGAAGGCGCCCCACGCGATCATGATGAAGACGCCCGCGACGAAGACGTACGTCGGAATCGCGAAGAGCTTTCCGGACTCCTTCACTCCGCGCAGGTTCATCAGCGTGAGCAGCACGATGACGACGACGGCGCACAGCACCTTGTGCTCGACGACGAAGGGGATGGCGGAGCCGAGGTTCTCGATGCCGGACGAGATCGACACGGCGACGGTGAGGACGTAGTCGACGAGCAGCGCGCTGGCGACGGTGAGGCCGGCCCTGGGGCCGAGGTTGGTGTTGGCCACCTCGTAGTCGCCGCCACCACTGGGGTAGGCGTGCACGTTCTGCCGGTAGGAAGCGACCACCGTGAACATCAGCACGACGACCGCGAGCGCGATCCAGGGGCTGAAGTGGTAGGCCGACACGCCCGCGATGGAGAGGACCAGAAGCACTTCCCCGGGTGCGTAGGCCACGGAGGAGAGCGGGTCGGATGCGAAGACGGGGAGTGCGATGCGCTTCGGCAGGAGGGTTTCCCCGAGCCGATCACTGCGCAGTGCGCGCCCGATCAGGATCCGTTTGGGCACGTCGGTCAGTTTGGACACGCAGAGGATCGTAAGCGTTCGAACGGGGGGTCGCCCACCCGCCGCTCGACATCTGCTCTCCGAGTGAAAACGAGGAGGGGCCCCGTTGCGGATTCCGAGGCCGCATACTTCCGCATGTCTATATGACAAAGCCCCTGTTTATCCCACTATGGAGGTTCCATGCACGCGACCGCTGAGCTCATCGGCGCCACCGCAGGACTCGTCGGCCTCGGAATCCTGACTCTTCTCAGCGTGCGCAGCTTCAATCGCCGCTGATCGCCGGGAACGCGCAGGCGAACGTGCACAGGGGTGCCCCTGATCGACCGCGCGTGTGTAGCTTGGGCGGCGGTCTGAGACCCTGTTTAGCCTGAGCCGTAACCATTTACATTCGGAAGGACGGTCGTGCACATCGTCATCATGGGCTGCGGAAGAGTGGGTTCCGCTCTGGCCCAGACCCTGGAGCAACAGGGGCACACGGTCGCTGTGATCGATCAGGACCCCACCGCCTTCCGACGACTGGGCTCCGGCTTCGGCGGCCGTCGTGTCACCGGAGTCGGCTTCGACCAGGACACCCTTCGCGAAGCGGGTATCGAGGAGGCCGGCGCCTTCGCCGCCGTCTCCAGCGGTGACAACTCGAACATCATCGCCGCCCGGGTGGCCCGCGAGATGTTCGGCATCGAGAACGTCGCGGCGCGCATCTACGACCCGCGCCGCGCCGAGGTCTACCAGCGCCTGGGCATCCCGACCGTCGCCACCGTCCGCTGGACGGCCGACCAGATGCTGCGGCGGCTGCTCCCCTCGGGTGCCGAGCCGCTGTGGCGCGACCCCACCGGCGGGGTGCAGCTCGCCGAGGTGCATGCCTCCGCCGCCTGGGTCGGCCACAAGATCAGCCGCCTCCAGGACGAGACCGGGGTGCGTGTGGCCTTCCTCACGCGGCTGGGCGAGGCGATCCTGCCCACCTCGCAGACGGTGCTGCAGGAGGGCGACCTCGTGCACGTGATGATGCGCACGGACGACGTCGAGAAGGTCGAGGCGTCGTTCGCCGAGGGCCCCGAAGAGGAGAGCGGTCACTGATGAGGGTCGCCATTGCCGGTGCCGGTGCCGTCGGTCGCTCCATCGCGGGCGAGCTCCTGGAGAACGGGCACGAGATTCTGCTGATCGACAAGGCGCCGACCGCCATCTCGGTCGAGCGCGTCCCGCAGGCGGAGTGGCTGCTCGCCGACGCCTGCGAGATCACCTCGCTGGACGAGGCGGCGCTGCAGCGCTGCAACGTGGTCATCGCGGCCACCGGTGACGACAAGGTCAACCTGGTCGTCTCACTGCTCGCGAAGACCGAGTACGGCGTCCCGCGCGTCGTCGCCCGTGTGAACAACCCCAAGAACGAGTGGCTGTTCAACGAGGCCTGGGGCGTGGACGTGGCGGTCTCCACCCCGCGTCTGATGTCGGCCCTGGTCGAGGAGGCGGTGAGCGTCGGCGACCTGGTCCGGCTGCTGCGCTTCAGCCACGGCGACGCGAACCTGGTCGAGCTGACCCTCCCGCCGGAGTCGGCCCTGGCCGGCACGCAGGTCGGCGACGTGGAGTGGCCCGAGGACACCTCCCTGGTCACGATCATCCGCGGCACCCGGGTCCTCACGCCCTCCCAGGAGGACTCCCTGGAGGCGGGCGACGAGCTCCTCTTCGTCGCCGCCCAGGCCCGCGAGGAACAGCTCGAGGACCTGCTCTCGGTCCGCCGCGACGACGCGACGAGCTAGTCGGCTCCGACAGCTGCGATACGACGCAGGGGGCGCCCGGAGATCTCCGGGGGCCCCCAGCGGAGGTACGGGGAAAAAGAGGTATGGGGAACAAACAAGTAAGG
>NZ_JBEYFS010000189.1:0-23716 GCF_040634475.1 Streptomyces sp. NPDC007095 | reverse complement strand
CGTCCAGTACGAGGACTTCCGGCCGGCACGCCGAGAGCACGCACCGGACGCCGCTCCTTGACGGGCAAACGTTGCCTGCCGCGGCACTAGTAGCGGAGGTTTCCGGACCGTTGGCTGCGCCTCGCGCGCAAGGCCGCGTCGACGGAGAAGACCGATGCGCCCGCGAGGACCAGGGGCAGCCAGGCCATCAGGTAGGCGAGGTCGTTGCCGTAGTAGTACGGGTCGGAGGCCCAGCTCACCGTCAGCCACAGGCTGAGGGAGATGAGCGCGCCGCCGAGGGCCGCGAGGCGGGCCAGCAGGCCGATGAGAGTGCCGATGCCGACGGCCAGTTCGCCGAAGGCGATGGCGTAGCCGAAGCCGACGGGGCTCTTCAGGGCGAGGTCGACGAGGGCCGGGATCGCGGAGGAACCGCGCACATTGCGCATCAGGTCACCGATCGAGCCGGAGCCGGAGTCGGAGAGGAAGGCGCTGTTGGTGAGTTTGTCGATGCCGGCGTAGATGAAGGTGACGCCGAGGAAGACGCGCAGGGGCAACAGGGCGTAGCGGGTGGCGGTGTCCCGCCAGTCTCGTCCGCCGCCGTCGAGATAGGGGGTTTGGGTGTCCGACCGCATACCGTGAGTCATCGCTCTCCGCCGCCTCTCGCCACGTGCCGTTGACCCCTCAACAGACCATACGTACGAGAACGGGTTCCCGCTCAACGCTCGGGGCCAGTTTTTTTCGATGGCGCGGGCGCGCCCCCAAAGGGCGCGCAGAACTGCGCGAACGGCCCCCACCGGCCCGCAGTCGAACGACTCCGGTGAGCCCACCCGCCCTCATTCGAACTTACTCCGGTGAGACCCCCGCCCGCAGCCGCGGGGTTCAGTCGGTCACCTCGATCTGGCAGCGGTTTGTTTCCACTCCGGCTGCCGTTACGACCTGGACCTCCACCCGGCCCGGTTCCACGTCGACCGGAACCGGCACGGTCAGGACCGCGTCCGTGGGGTTGCTGAAGCCGCCGGGGACCGGCACCAGGGGGACATGAACATGCACCGCACCGATGCGGACGACCATGCGGGACAGACGGTCCGCGCTCTGGGCGCCGGGCGGGACGAAACCGGCGCCCCGGATCTCGATGTCGTCGCCGGTGCGGATCGGCGCGTCGAGGTCGCCGGCCTCGCGGGAGCGGACGACGGAGAGGATGACCGGGCGGCCGCCTTCGGCGTACTTCCCGGCGAGGTAGGTGGCCGCCGAGACGAGGACCAGGAGCGCCAGGCCCCAGGGGAGGTCGGGCAGTTGTTCCGGGCGCCTGGCGAGCCGTACCACCGCGAAGACCAGGGCGACGGCGCCGATGACGACGTACTGGATGTCGGCGAAGCTGCCCCGGCCGGAGTCGTCCGTGAGGAGGTCGGCGGCGCGCGGCCGGTCCGCGCGTACCTTCTGCAGGCGTTGCCCGAGGACCCGCAGGCCCACGACCCGGCGTACCAGCACCGCGATCGCGCAGACGACGGCGACGACGGTCACCACACCGGCACCGCGCGCGAGTTCGAGGCCGGCGATCAGGTCGTCGCGCTTGCCGTGGGCGGAGGCCGCCGCGAGTTGGCCCACGAGGACGAGGACGGCGTAGACGACGAACAGGACCCAGCCGGCGGCCATCGCCCGCGAGGTGGAGAGGCGGTTGTCCTCGCCGACGACCGGGGCGAGGGCCCCGCCCCGTGCCCGGTGCAGATAGCCCGCGCCCGTCAGCCCTGCGGCCACCACCAGAGCGGCCAGCAGGCCCGCCGTGCGCGCCGCCGTCCAGCCCGCGCCGATCGCCGTGAGGGCCTGGACGATGAGCAGGGTCAGGACGGCTCCCCACACCGCGTACGCCGTGCGTCGCCACAGGCGTCCCAGCCATGCCTCGCCGTCGACGCGTCCGCGCTCGGCGACCAGGTCGGCGGACTGGGTGAGTTCGTCGGAGACCCACTGCCGGGACGCGGACGCCGAGTGCGCGACAGCGGCGGGCAGTCCCTGTCCGGACGCCAGCTCGTCGCGCTTGGCGAGGAACGCGGCGACGGCGCGCCGGTGCCCCTCGCGCGCCCCGTGCGGACAGTCCCCGCAGGTGCAGCCGCCCGTGTGCGCCGCCCCCTGTCCCGCGCCGAGCCCGCCACCGCGCTCCGCGCCGTGTCTCGCCTCCTGCACCGCCACGCCCGCTGCCGCCTTCCCCGCGCCGAGAGCTGCCTCGCAAGCCTTCCAACTGCCTTGCGATGACAGGGCATTGTGCCGCACGAAACAGTGCTCGCGTCGGGCAGGTCCGGTCAGCGCGGGTGAAGCGGGGGACCCCGTGTTGACCCGGCTGCGAGAATTTCCCCATGGCCGAGATCATCCAGCGCGACGGGACCTGGGCCTTCGACGGCAGCACGGTCAGGATCACGCCGGGACTCCACCGCTCCGTGCCGTTGTTCCGGCAGACGTACGGAGAGATCGCCGTCCCCCTGGAGGCGGTTTCAGGCATCGTCTACGAACCCGAACGCAAGCGCGGCAGACTGCGCCTCAGGCTCCGTGAGGGCGCCGATCCGCTGCTCCAGGCGACCGGCGGGCGCCTCCCCGACGCGGCGGACCCGTACCGGCTGACCGTCGACATCGACCGTACCGGGGTCGCCGAGTACGTCGCCGAGGAGATCCGGCACGCTCTGCTCCTGGACCAGATCCCCAAGGAGCCGGCGAGGGCCTTCCTCCTCGCGGGGCCGCCCGTGCCCGTGTCCGTCCGGTCCAGCGACGGCACGGTCTCCTTCGACGGCGCGCACGTGCGGATCGACTGGGCGGACACCTCGGACCGGGTCAAGCGGGCGACGGGGCCGCGGATCATCGCCGTCGGGGACCTGATGCAGGTGGAGTGGCTGCCCAACTCCGGGTACGAGGACGGGTTTCTGCGGTTCGTGACGCGCGAGACCGTGTTCTCCAAACTGCCGCCGGAGAAGGACCCGTTCGCCCTCGACCTGTGGGGCAGCGCCCGCCGCGACCTGCTCACGGC
The DNA here is from genome assembly GCF_040634475.1 of Streptomyces sp. NPDC007095. NCBI lineage: Bacteria > Bacillati > Actinomycetota > Actinomycetes > Kitasatosporales > Streptomycetaceae > Streptomyces > Streptomyces sp. NPDC007095. The sequence goes on along the minus strand of NZ_JBEYFS010000189.1, from coordinate 20,727 downwards.
ACTCGTCGCCGCCGCGGTGACCGCCCGGCTGCCGCACCCGTCCCTCCGGGCGGGCGAGCACATCGACCGGCCGCCGCAGCTCACCGCCGCGACGGGAGCGGGATCGGCACCGGAAACAGCGTCAGTACCGGCCCAGGCCGACCATCACGACGTACTGCTGCGCCGACTGCGGGAGCTGGGCGAGCTGCACCGCGACGGTGTCCTCACGGACGAGGAGTTCGCGGCGACCAAGGCGGCCGTACTGCGGGGTTTCTAGCCGTCGCGCTCCGGAACTCGGCTGAGGAGGTCCGGTATTCAGCTGAGGAGGTCCGGTTCGCTGCGGCTGATGTCCTGCCACAGCGGCTGGTAGTTGATCCACGCCACCAGATCGCCGCCGAGCTGCTCCCGGGTCGCGACCGCCTGCTTGTGGTCGATGATGATGGGGCGGCCCGCGGCCCGTGCGGTCAGCTGAACCTGGCTGGAGCGCTCCATCGACAGGAACCACCAGGCCGCCGCGTCCACCGAGTCGCCCACGGTCAGCAGCCCGTGGTTGCGCAGCACGAGCGCCTTGCGGGTGCCGAGCGCGGAGGCGATCCGGCGGCCCTCCTCGGTGTCCACGGCGACACCGGTGTACGAGTCGTACAGCGCGTGGTCCTCGTAGAAGGCGCAGCTCTCCTGGCTGATCGGGTCGAGCAGGTCACCGAGGGCGGACAGGGCGCGGCCGTTCACGGAGTGGCAGTGCGCGACGGCGACGACGTCGGGGCGGGCGGCGTGGACCTGGGCGTGCACGGTGAACGCAGCCTGGTTCACGTGGTAGCGGCCCTCGATCACCTGTCCGTCCTGGTTGGCCATGACCAGGTCGCTCACGGTGACGTGCTTGAAGGGCATCCCGAAGGGGTTCACCCAGAAGCAGTTGCTGTACTCCGGGTCGCGCGCGGTGATGTGACCGGAGACCCCGTCCTCGAAGCCGAGCCGCCCGAAGATCCGCAGCGCCCCCGCCAACCGCTCCTTGCGATGGCGTCGCTCGTCGTCCGACGAGTCGTACATCGGCGGCATGGCGAACTGCAGCTGGTCGGTGGGCAGGGGCACGGGCGGCGTGGGCCCTTGCATAGGTCCTCCAGCACTGGCGTGGCCGATACGGAGCGGAAGTTACCTCTGGTCGGTGCAGGAGAACAGAGCCGTTCGGTGAAGAGAGTGCGCAACCGTTACGAGAGGGCCGGGGCCGCTGCCCGAGAGCGCTTGCCGAGCGGCCGCCAATACCCGACAGTACGTGTCTGGTATTGGCGTCACACTCACCGTATGAGCGCTGCCAACGGCCTTACCGAGAGCCCTGCCGAACATACGGACCCTGCGCGCTGGGGCACCTTCGTCGCCGCCGAATCCTCACTCGCCCGGTCGGTCGAAGAGCGTTTCGGGGCCTTCACGCACCACGTCCTCGCAACTCTCCGCAAGGACGGTTCGCCCCGGACCACCGGCCTGGAGGTGCGTTTCCTGCGCGGCGAGCTGTGGCTCGGCATGATGCCGGACTCGCTCAAGGCGCTCGACCTGCGCCGCGACCCGCGCTTCGCACTCCAGGCGAACCCGGGGCCGGGCACGGCGATGGGAGGCGGGGACGTCCGGATCAGCGGACGGGCCATCGAGGTCGACGACGGGGCGGCCAAGGCCGCGTACGTGAAAGAGGTGGAACCGCCGGAGCCGTTCCACCTCTTCCGCACCGAGCTGACGGAGGTCGTACGGACCTACGTCGAGGACGACACGTATCTGGTCGTCGAGATCTGGAAGCCCGGAGAGCCGGTGCGGACTCTCAGGCGGACCTGACGGGTGGGACTACTCCCACTCGATCGTGCCCGGGGGCTTGCTCGTGACGTCGAGGACGACTCGGTTGACGTCCGCGACCTCGTTGGTGATGCGGGTCGAGATCTTGGCGAGGACCTCGTACGGGAGGCGCGACCAGTCGGCGGTCATCGCGTCCTCGGAGGAGACGGGGCGCAGCACGATCGGGTGACCGTACGTGCGGCCGTCGCCCTGGACGCCCACGCTGCGGACGTCCGCGAGCAGGACCACCGGGCACTGCCAGATGTCACGGTCCAGACCGGCCGCCGTGAGTTCCTCGCGGGCGATGGCGTCGGCCTCGCGGAGCAGGTCGAGCCGCTCCTTCGTCACCTCGCCGACGATCCGGATGCCGAGGCCCGGGCCCGGGAAGGGCTGGCGCTGGACGATCTCGTCGGGGAGACCGAGCTCCTGCCCGACCATCCGGACCTCGTCCTTGAACAGCTTGCGCAGCGGCTCGACGAGCTCGAACTCGAGGTCCTCGGGGAGACCGCCCACGTTGTGGTGGGACTTGATGTTGGCCGTGCCGGTGCCGCCACCGGACTCGACCACGTCCGGGTAGAGCGTGCCCTGGACCAGGAAGGCGACGTCCTCGCCCTCCGCGGCCTCGGCGATGATCTCCGCCTGGGCCTGCTCGAAGACCCGGATGAACTCCCGCCCGATGATCTTCCGCTTCTCTTCCGGGTCCGAGACGCCCTTCAGCGCGGTGAGGAAGCGCTCCTCCGCGTCCACGACCTTCAGCTGTACGCCGGTCGCGGCCACGAAGTCCTTCTCGACCTGCTCGGTCTCGCCCTTGCGCATGAGGCCGTGGTCGACGTACACGCAGGTCAGCTGGGAGCCGATGGCCTTCTGTACGAGGGCGGCGGCGACGGCGGAGTCCACACCGCCGGAGAGGCCGCAGATGGCGCGCTTGTCGCCGACCTGCTCGCGGATGAGGGCGACCTGCTCGTCGATGACGTTGCCGGTCGTCCAGTTCGGCGTGAGGCCCGCGCCGCGGTACAGGAAGTGCTCGAGCACCTGCTGGCCGTGCGTGGAGTGCATGACCTCCGGGTGGTACTGGACGCCGTACAGCTTCTTCTCGTCGTTCTCGAAGGCCGCGACCGGGACGACGTCCGTGGACGCCGTGACCGTGAAGCCCTCGGGGGCGGCGCTGCACGCGTCGCCGTGCGACATCCACACCGACTGCTCGTCCGGGGTGCCCTCGAAGAGGGTCGATCCGGACTTGGAGACGTGCAGGGGCGTACGGCCGTACTCGCGGGCGCCGGTGTTGTCGACCGTGCCGCCGAGGGTCGTCGCCATCAGCTGGAAGCCGTAGCACATGCCGAAGACGGGGACGCCGGACTCGAAGATCGCTCGATCGAGACGGGGGGCGGCCTCGGCGTACACCGACGAGGGGCCTCCGGAGAGGATGATCGCCGCCGGGTTCTTGGCGAGCATCTCCTGGACCGGCATGGTGCTCGGCACGATCTCGCTGTAGACCCGGGCCTCGCGGACGCGGCGGGCGATGAGCTGGGCGTACTGCGCACCGAAGTCGACGACCAGGACGGTGTCGGGGGCGGCGGGGGACGCTTCTGGCACGGTTTGCCTTCCGGCGGTGAGCAGGGGGTGTGGGGTACCGAGTCTACCGGGGGTCCACGGGGGTGTGCCTGCGCCGGGTTTCTCCGCCCCCGCCGCCCCTGCCCGTCCCACCCCAGGGGCTCCGTCCCTTCGACCCCGACCCCCGCGGGGCTCCGCCCCCCGCACCCCACCGGGGGCTACCGCCCCCAGGACCCCCGCATCGCCCTAAGGGCTCGTCCTCAAACGCCGGACGGGCTGAAGGTGCGGGGCGAAGCCCCGCTTTTAGGGGCGCGGGGAACTGCGTGAACGGCCCCCGGCCCGCCGTCGAAGAGACTGGGGCGCCCCGTCCGCATCCCGGTTCCGCATCTCAGTATCCGAAGCCGCTTGGACTTGGCACGAGCCTGTGGGCATACTGCTTTCATGCTCATGCAGACGACCTTCCTGTTTACCTATGGCAACCGGCCCACCGGCTGCCATGGTCGTGCTGCTTGAGCAACTGACAAGCGACTTCCCAGGCGCCCCGGGCCGACAAGGCCCGGGGCGTCTGTCGTTTCCTGGTCCTGCCGATCCGGGGCACCTCATCCCAAGAGGAGCCCACCATGGCCGACGTACTCGACAAGACCGGCGCCCGTACCGACGAGGCGGCAGATGTGATCACCGGCGCCCGTGAACGCATCGACGCCCTCGACGACCGGATCATCGGCCTCGTCCAGGAACGGATGGCCGTGTCGAAGGTGATTCAGGAGGCCCGGATCGAGTCCGGTGGCCGCCGGGTGAACCTCTCGCGCGAGATGGAGATCCTCGCCCACTTCAGGGACGCGCTCGGCAAGCCCGGCACCTCGCTCGCCATGACGCTGCTGGAGCTGTGCCGCGGCCGCGTCTGACCCCGTACGCAACGTACACAACGTACGCACGTACGCATGCCCTCTCACCCGTACGGCGCGTGACCGGGGCGCCGCGGACTTCGTTGGTCCTGGTGTCCGTGCCAGCCAGGGGCGGGCCCGAAAGAACCACGCGTGGCTCCACTGGGGCGATGAGACGTACGGATCGTGCCGTACGTCGTGGGACCTCGTCCCAGGGGTGTGACCGGACGGCAGGGGACAGCAGCCCGGTCACTCAAGAGAACGGTCGGCTCCGGGGACGCCCGGAGCCGTCCGACGGAATCTGTTCAACGGGCCGAGCACACCCCCCAGGCTTTGGCTTCCGCTCCACTCCGCTCCACGGTCCCAAGTCCCGTACCCCGTGTCCGTCCCCCCGTATCCGTACCCCTGTCCGTACCAAGACCCGCGGCGCAACCCCCGGCGCCGCTCCCCAGGCACCGGCGCTGCCCTGACGTCGGTGCTGGCGAAGAAGGGCCCCGCGGTCTCCGTCCCGCGGGGCCCTTCGCATGCTCGTCAGATCCCGTCAGGTCTCGTCAGATCCCATCGGATCCCTTCAGGTGCGGGTGCCTTCAGGTGCGGGACAACGTGCCGCACGTCTCCGTGCCGGAGTGCTGGATGTCCCGGCTGCGGTCGTACGGGTCGGTCGTGGGCCCCGTCGGAGGCGCGCCGGTGGGGGCGGCCGAGTCGAACTCGGGGTGCAGGAAACCGTCGTAGACATCGCAGGCGGTGTTGCCGAGGTCCTGGTCGTACCGGATGACCGACAGCTTGCCGGGAGTGGCCCGGTACTTCCGCGGGTCCAGGAGTTCGAGGTCGAGGACGCGGCGCACGATGGTGCGGGCCACCTCGGCCGAGCCCCCGCCGGAACCCACGGTCGGCGCCCCTGACGTCTCCGTCGCCCCCGACGTCTCCGTCGCCCCCGACGTCTTCGATGCCTGGCCGGCCTGGATCAGGGGGTAGACGAAGGTGTAGTCCATGTGGATGGCGACGGACCCGTGCGCGCCCGCCTTGAACGTCATCCGGCCACGGACCTTGACCACATCTCCGGCGGGCCGCACCTCGGCCGGGTCGAACCGGCTGAAGAGCATCAGCGGATCGTGCTTCTTGCCCGGCGCGCGCAGCCAGCTGTTCACGTCGTCGAGCATGCGGGGCTGCTTCGGGTCGAGGACGGCGAGCGCGCTCTCGGGGCGCTCTCCCCGCAGGGTTCCCGGGGCCAGGTTCGCGCCGACGAGCAGGGTCTTGGCCAGTTTCAGGGCGGCGGCCACCTGCGCGCTCGTGAACGTACCGACCGGCGTCGCCTTCGGTACGACGATGGCGGCGGCGCCGTCGGCCCAGCGCGCGGCGGGCGAGCCGGCGAACGGCCTGTCGAGGGTGGGCGTGTCGGGCGCGGCGCTGGAGGGAGCGGCGGTCGGAGACGCGGTCTCGGCGGGCAGCGCGGCGGCGGACGCGCCCCCGGACGGCGTACCGGACGACGCGTTGGACGACGTGCCGAAGGGGTCGCCGGGCAACAGCGACGGCTTGACCGCCACCAGCGCCACGGCGATCGCGACGGGCACGCCGAGGATCGCCCACAGCCGGCGCCGACGGGACGCGCGCCCGTCCGTCTCCCTCCCCCAAGCTCTCGACTTCGCTCGACCAGGGGGGACCCCCATGGCCGGACCCGTTCGCCACCCCTCCGGCTGGGCGCCCTTGGCGTCCTTCTGCCGGAGCCGCTCGGTCACCATGCGCGCCCGGGCGGACGGCTCCTTCGGCGCCGAACTGCGGATGTCACGTTCGGTGTCGCGGGCGAACCGCTCCCACACGTCGTCGGGGACGGAGGGTTGCTCGAACTCCCCGGACTCCCCCGCCTCTTCGGGCTGCTTGTCAGACACGAGGATCAGTTCTAAGTGGATCGAAAGCCTGTACACAAGGCAGATCCGTGCCGATCCGTGTGTGACACAGCCCACATAAGAATTCTGTGAATGAAGACACAACCGTTCACGGGTTTCGCGGGTCACACCTGCTGAACCAACGGCCACACCCGCGCCCCACACGCGGAGGCCTCATCCCATACGAGTACCGTGACGACGCGGTACCGGACTTTCCGAGGTCTTCATGAAGCTTCGCCGTGCCATGGCCCTGGCGGCCGCAACGGCAGCAATAGCCCCTCTGGCGCTGCTTTCGGCGCCGGCCGCGTTCGCGGACGAGAGCCCCTCCCCCACCGCGACGGTGTCCGAGTCCGCGAGCGAGTCCGCGTCGGCGTCCCCGACCGAGACCACGTCCGCGCCCGCCGAGACCACGTCCGCGTCGGCGACCGAGACCGCTCCGACTTCGAGCGCCTCCGCCACCACCTCGGCCTCCGCGACCCCCGCGCCGAGCACCACGTCGCCGGAGCCGTCCGACACGCCGGAGCCCGAGCCGTCCGAGTGCCAGGACTCCAAGGTCGACGTCTCCATCTCCGGCCTGCCCGGCAAGATCGCGGCGGGCAGCGGTTGGCACAAGTTCTCCCTGAACGTGCTCAACAACTCCAAGTCCACGCTGAACGAGCTCGGCTTCTTCGCCGGCGCGTCCTCGGACAAGGCCGGCGACAACCTCTTCCAGAGCAAGAAGGTCCAGCTCCAGGCGTACAACGAGGACACCAAGGCCTGGGAGGACGTCGACTCCGAGGGTTACGCGGTCGGTTACGTCGGCTACACCGACGAGCTCAAGCCCGACTACGAGGTCGACATCCCGCTCCGTATCAACGTGAAGTCCAGCGCCCCGGTCGGCGCCGGCTTCTCGCTCGGCGCCAGCATCTACGGCGACACGGACGGCCAGTGCACGGGCTTCGGCGAGGTCGCGTACAAGTTCCAGATCGTCTCCTCGGGTACCGACACCGATGGCACCAAGCCGCAGGAAGGCGGCAAGGTTCCGGTCTCGGACAAGCCGGCCGACAAGGGCAACACCCCTGAGGTCAACGGCAGCCTCGCCGAGACCGGCTCCAGCTCCGCCCTGCCGATGATCGCGCTCGCCGGTGGCATCGCTGTCGTCGCCGGTGCGGGTGCGGTGTTCGTGGTGCGGCGTCGCAAGTCGGGTGACGCGACCGCCTAAGCGGTGAGCGGCACACCCACGTAGGCAGCACGCCTCGTAAGAAAAGAAGGACCTGGGCTCGGAGGGGGGCACAGGTCCTTCTTCGCGTTCACGTGAGCCGTCCGCCCTTGCGTACCGCTTACGGCTGTACCGCTTACGGCTGTACCGCTTACGGCTTCGGGGGCACCGCAGGCATCCCCAGGAACGGCAGCCGCAGCGCGCCGAAGGCGTCCGCGGGCACCGCCGGGTCACGGGGCTCGACCGGCTTCAGACGCTCGTACGCCGTTCCCTGCGCCGGACGCGGGTCCGTCTCGCCCTTGTTGGGCCAGTACGACATCGCGCGTTCGGCCTGGGCGGTGATGGTGAGGGACGGGTTCACCCCGAGGTTCGCGGAGACCGCGGCGCCGTCGACGACGGAGATGCCCGGGTGGCCGTACAGCCGGTGGTACGGGTCGATCACGCCGGTCTCCCGGGAGTCGCCGATCGGGCAGCCGCCCAGGAAGTGCGCCGTCAGCGGCGTTCCCATCAGCTCGCCCACGTTGCTGCCCGCGAAGCCGTTGATCTCCGCGGCGACGGCGGACGCCGCCTCGGACGCGGCCCTGATCTGCTTGGGGTTGGGCGCGCCGTGGCCCTGCCTGGCCGTCAGCAGGCCCTTCCCCGCGCCCTTCGGCTTCAGGTAGGTCGTCAGGGAGTTGTCCAGCGACTGCATCACCAACCCGATGATGGTCCGCTCGGACCAGCGGCGGTTGGAGAGGGAGCGGAGAACAAGAAGGGGGTGCTTCACCGCGTTCGCCAGCCATCCCGCCACCCTCGACGAGCCTTCCGCGTACGGGACCTGGAGGATGGACAGGCCGCCCATGGCGTTCGAGCCCTTGCCGTAGCGGACGGGCTCGATGTGGGTGTTCTCGTCCGGGTGGATCGACGACGTGATGGCGACACCCTGGGTGAAGTCGGCCTTGGGCGTGCCGTGCGCCTTGCGGTAGCGGCGGTTGTCGGTCTGGGCGCCCACCAGCGCCTCCGAGTTGGTACGGGTCAGCTCGCCCAGCCTCGGGGAGAGGTACGGCAGTTGGCCGCCCGCCTTCATCCGGTGCAGCAGTGTCTGCGTGCCGTACGTACCCGCGGCGATGACGACCCTGCGCGCCTTGAATGTCCGCCCTTCGCCCTTGCGCTTCTCGTCCGTGGGCAGGGTGGCGACGGCGTATCCGCCCTGCGAGTCGTCGGTGACGGACACGACGGTGGTCATCGGGTGCACGACCGCGCCCGCCTTCTCCGCCAGGTAAAGGTAGTTCTCGTTGAGGGTGTTCTTCGCGCCGTGCCGGCAGCCGGTCATGCACTCGCCGCACTCGGTGCACGCCTTGCGGGCGGGTCCGGCGCCCCCGAAGTAGGGGTCCTCCACCTCACCGCCGGGCCCGGCCTTCGCCGTGCCGTCCGCGTCCTGCCCGTCGCCGAAGAAGACGCCGACGGGCGCCATGTGGAAGCTGTCGCCGACGCCCATCCGCTGCGCGGCCGCCTTGAGATGGACGTCGGAGGGGGTCATCGTCGGGTTGAGCCGTACGCCGAGCATGCGGCGGGCCTGGTCGTAGTACGGCTTCAGCTCCGCCTGCCAGTCGGTGATGTCCTTCCACTGCGGGTCGTCGAAGAAGGCCTTCGGCGGTACGTAGAGGGTGTTGGCGTAGTTCAGGGAGCCACCGCCGACTCCGGCGCCCGCCAGCACCATGACGTTGCCCAGCAGATGGATGCGCTGGATGCCGTACATGCCGAGCGCCGGCGCCCACAGGTAGTTCTTGATGTCCCAGGAGTTCTTGGGCAGCGCGTCGCGGGTGAAGCGACGGCCCGCTTCCAACACGCCTACGCGGTAGCCCTTTTCGGTGAGCCTGAGGGCCGTGACCGAGCCACCGAAGCCGGAGCCGACGACGATGACGTCGTAGTCGTACGCGGTGTCGTCCGGGTTGTGGACGGAGTTCTCCTGTGACACGTGCTGCTCTCCTCATTGAGAACGTGGTGCGGCCTGACGGAGCCCTTGCCGGGGCCCTTATCGCAGCCTGAGCGCCTTCATCACCCTCAGGCTGCGGCTCATGAACTCCGCGTACTTCTCGTCGTCCATGCCGAGCGAGGGCGCCATCGGCAGCAGTCGCTGCTGGGCGACGGTCTGCGCCTCGGTGTACTTGAGGATGCCCTCCGAGCCGTGTCGGCGGCCGAGGCCGGAGTCCTTCATGCCGCCCATCGGCGACTGGACACTGCCGTACGCGGGCGCGTATCCCTCGTTGACGTTCACCGTGCCGGTGCGCAGCCGCGCCGCGACCGCGCGTCCGCGCCGCCCGTCCTTCGTCCAGACGGAGGAGTTGAGGCCGTACGACGTGGAGTTGGCGAGTTCGACGACCTCGTCGTCCGTCTTGAAGCGGTAGAGGGAGACGACGGGCCCGAAGGTCTCCTCGTTGCAGACGGCCATGGGAGCCTCCACGCCGTCGAGGATGGTGGGCTCGTAGAAGTAGGGGCCGATGTCGGGGCGGGCGACGCCACCGGCGACGACCTTCGCGCCCTTCGCGACCGCCTCCTCCACATGCCGGGTCACGGTCTCCAGCTGCCGCTCCCCCACCAGCGAGCCCATGTCGGCGCCGTAGGCGAGGGAGGTGCCGAGCCGCATGGCCTTGGTCCGGGCGGCGAAGCGCTCCGCGAACGCGTCGGCGATGGACTCGTGGACGTACAACCGCTCGATGGAGATGCAGAGCTGACCGGCGGAGGAGAAGCAGGCGCGGACGGCGCCCGCGGCGGCCTTGTCGATGTCGGCGTCCGCCAGGACCACCATCGCGTTCTTGCCGCCGAGTTCGAGGGAGACGCCGACGAGCCGGGCGGCGGCGCCCTGGGCGACCTCGCGGCCGGTCCGGGTGGACCCGGTGAAGGAGACGTAGTCGGCGTGCTTGACGACTTCCGGCCCGACGACCGGCCCGTCCCCGATGACGACCTGGAAGACCTCGGCGGGCAGCCCGGCCTCGATGAGCAGGTCACGCGCCCACAGGGCGGTGAGGCAGGTCTCGGTGTCCGGCTTCATCACCACCGCGTTGCCCGCGACGAAGGCCGGGAGCGCGTCGCCGACGGAGAGTTCGAGGGGGTAGTTCCAGGGTGCGATCTGACCCACGACACCGCGCGGGTGACGCAGTTCGGTGACCTTGGTGAGAGTGGGCATGGCCCCGGCGTGCCGCTTGGGGCGGAGGTAGGCGGGAGCCTTCCTGCCGTAGTGGCGGGCGGCCACGACGACGGCCTGCACCTCCTCGTGCGCGTGCAGCCGGGCCTTGCCGGTCTCCAGCTGGATGAGGTCGAGCACCTCGGCCTGGCGGGCGAGCACCAGGTCGTGGAAGCGGAGCAGGACGGCGGCGCGCTGCCGTACGGGCGTGGCACCCCAGGCGATCTGCGCCTTACGGGCCCGCTCGAAGGCCTCCTGTACGTCCTCGGGGGTGGACTCGGGCAGGTCGGCCAGCTTCTCGCCGGTGAACGGGGTGTGGTTGGCGGTCCGTCCGGAGCCGACGACACCCTTGGTGAGCTGCGCGACCAGCTCGGGCGTGACCACGTCGGCGGCGGTGCGGGCGCCCACGGGAGCGGGGGCGAGGGGGTTGGTGCCGGTCTTTTCCGACTTGACCGTGCCGGTGATTTCCGAGGCCTGCGAGTCCGTCATGAGGCGCAGCGTATGACGGAGCGGGGGCTTTGGGTACCCGTTGGTAACTCGCTTTCACCGACTGCACACACCGCGCCAGTGGGCACTGGCAGCGAATGCCCTGATCAGGGCGTTGTTCGGGAGCTCAGCGCCGTCTTGCCGACGTCGAGGCGTGCGCGGGCGCTCGTGAACAGCGAGGTGCCCCGGCGGCGTGCGCGGCATCCGAGGCGCCCTTTATGTCGCACTTATGTTCCGCCCATGTCCAACGATTACCGCAAGGGAAATTTCCCAGGAAAATCCTCTTCTGTCGCACCGCCCTTTCCCGCACCAATTATCCAGAGCGCCGTTTTCGGGAGAAAGCGTGAGCGAATCGGCCATTCGAGAAGTGAGCTGAACCACACTCGGGGCCCTCACTTCACTGAGCATTCATGTTGAACGCACCGGCGACTCACGGTATGTTCACATCTCTGTCGGCACCTTCTCCCACATATATGGATCTTGCTTACGCGGTTTCCCAAGTGGCCAGCGAACGAGGGGCGTGCCCCGTCTTGCCAGGAGAACGTGACGATGGCTGTGCCCACTGTTTCGGTGATTGTCGCTGCTTATAACGCGATGCCCTACCTGACACGGTGCATTACGTCCGTCGCCGATCAGAGCATCGGGCAGGACAAACTGGAGATCATCGTCGTGAACGACGGCTCCACGGACGGCACGGCCGCCGAACTCGAGCGACTGTCCGACACGTATCCGGCCCTGATGCGGGTGATCCATCAGGAGAACTCCGGTGGCCCCTCCGCCCCGCGCAACCGCGGACTCGACCACGCGCGGGGACAGTTCGTGTTCTTCCTCGACGCCGATGACTACCTGGGGCCGGAGGCCCTGGAGCGCATGGTGGCGATGGCCGAGGAGAACGGCACGGATGTCGTCCTCGGCAAGATGGTCGGTGTGGGCGGACGCGGCGCGCCCACCTCCATGTTCCGGCGCGACCAGCCGAAGACCGACGTCTTCTCCTCGCGGGTCTACTGGACCCTGAACCCGATGAAGCTGTTCCGCCGCGAGCTCCTGGAACGGCACCACCTCCGCTTCCCGACCGATCTCAAGATCGGCGAGGACCAGATGTTCGTCGGCCCGGCGTATCTGCACGCCTCGGGGATCTCCGTGCTGGCCTCGTACGACTGCCTGTACTGGGTGCAGCGGGACGACGACGGCAACATCACCCTGCAGACCGGGGGCTCCGAGCCCCGGCTGCGCTTCCTGCCGCGCATCGTCGACGTGATCCTGGAGAACGTCCCGGCCGGCCCGGGCCGCGACCACCTCGCACACCGGCATCTGACCGTCGAGGTGCAGCAGCTCCTCGGCCATGTGGCGCGCGAACCCCGCGAGCTGCAGCAGAAGCAGCTGGACCGGTTGGCCGACGCGATCGCACCGCTGTGGCACGAGGGGCTGAACGACCAGCTCTCGGCGATGGCCCGGCTCCGGCTCCACCTCGTACGGCACCGGATGCTCGACGAGGTGCTCGAACTGACCAGGTTCGAGAAGCAGCTGGCCAAGAGCAAGGTCGCCACCCCCGTACTGGTCGACGGCGGCCGGGCCTACGCCCGCTACCCCTTCCTCCGCGACCCCGCCCGCTCCGTCCCGGACAGCTGCTACGACGTCACCGACCAGCTCGGCCTGCGTCACCAGGTCACCCGTGCCGAGCTGCACGGCACCACCCTCCGCCTGGCCGGGTTCGGGTACCTCCACCGCGTCGCCACCGAGGACGTCACCACCGACCTCGTCCTGCGCGAGCGCGACAGCGGGACGGAGTACCGGCTCCCCGTCCGGCACACCGCCACTCCGGGGCTCGGCGCGCACGAGGACGAGGGCGCGTACACGTACAACAAGGCCGGATTCGAGACGACCGTCGACATCGACACCGCCGCCGCCGGCGCGCCGCTCGGCGACGGACTGTGGGACATCTCCCTGGCCGTCGGCGCCCAGGGGCTGTCCCGTGAGGTGCGGATCGGCAGCAAGCGGGCCCTGGACGTCTCCGGCACGGCGGACACCCGTGTCGTGGACACCACCCTCGGCATTCGCGCCGTCACCCTCTACACCACCAAGCCGCACGGCAACTTCACGCTCGATCTGGGCGAGAAGAAGAACCGGGTCCTGCCGCACCTCAAGTTCGGGGAGTCCCGCTGGAACGCCAGCAACCCCACCGAACTGCTGATCACCGGCCGCTGGACCCTCGGCGCCTACCCGGACGGCCCGCTGGCCCTGGCCCTCAGCAACGACAGCGGCGCCACCGCGGCCTTCCCCGTCGCACGCACCGCCCACTCCGACACCTTCACCGCCCGCGTACCGGTCTCCGACCTCGCCGCCGGTGTCTGGACCGGCGAGCTTCGACTCTCCGGCTGGTCCTTCGCCCTGCCGAAGATCCCGAAGGACCTGGAAGCGAGCAAGTGGCGCCGCCGGGGTCTGCCCTGGTACGCGAAGTCGGCTTCCGGCTCCGGCGGGCGCTTCGCCCTGCTGGTCACGAAGACCGACCTGGTCAAGGCAGTCGCGGGCAAGCTGAAGGCGTGACCGCCATCACCTCGGGCGGCGCTTCACCGACTTGACGTTTCCTTGACCTTTACCACATAGTCCTTTCACCTCATGCACACGGCAGCACGGTGGCCACGTACTACTCGCTGAACCTGGCCGTGTTCCTCGCCGAGGGGAAGCCCAAGGAGTACGGCATCCCGGCCGACCTCATCAAGGCCCAGGCCGCCAAGCTCGCCTGAGCCCTCGCCAGGACCTTACAGCCGGTCGATGTCCAGGTTCGCGATCGCCGTCCTGGCGACTTCACGGCCGCGTGCCGTGAAGTCGCCCTTGCCCGGATAGCTGATCGTGAACTTGTACATGTCGCCCTTGGACGACTTGTAGTAGAAGATCTTCACCTCGCGCGGGCGCGGGTTCTGGCTGTCGGTGGTCGTGTAGACGACGGTGTTCTCGGCGGCCTGCCTGCCGCGGTACTTCGCGTTCTCCGGGGCCGTCCGCGGGGCCTCGGGCATGCTCAGCTCGTACGCGCCGCTGCCCTTGAAGTCGTCGTTGTCGGCGTACATCTCGGCGGCCGAGGAGTCCTTGATCCGGTGGCTCGTGTCCTCGGACTTCTTGATCAGGGTCAGGCCGATCCAGATGCTGCCGCTCCAGTCGGTGTACGTGACCCAGTGCCCCTTGTCCGACGTCCGGTCCGGCGTCGATCTCTGGTAGCCCGCGGGCGCCGCCAGTGTCGCGGCGACGTCCGTCTCGTGGTGCTTCTTCCAGCCGTCGGGCAGCGGCCCCGCGAACGGGTTCGCGAACACCAGGTACGCCGCCACCGCCGCCGCGACCACCACCGCGCCGAGGCCGATGAACAGGGGCGTGCGGCGCACGCGCAGCCCCTTGCCGCCCGGACCCGCGATCTGCACCACCTGCGTCGGCTCCGGAGCGGGTGGCGCGGCGGCCTCCTCCAGCATCCGTCGGACCCGGTCCGCGCCGGGGCGGCGGGACGGCTCCTTGTCCAGCAGCCCGTTGATGGCCTCCGCCAGCGGTCCCCGCACCGAAGCGGGCGCCGCCGGGGTGGAGTTGAGGACCGACTGGAGTGTCGCGGGCGTGTTGCTGCGACGGAAGGGCGACATGCCCTCCGTGGCCGCGTACAGGACGACACCGAGCGACCAGAGGTCGCAGGCCGGGCCCGGACGCTGGCCCAGCACCCGCTCCGGCGCGATGTACTCCGGCGACCCGACGAAGCCACCCGTGGCCGTCAGATTCGTCTCGCCCTCGATCTGCGCGATACCGAAGTCGGTGAGGACGACCCGGCCGTGCGGGCCGAGCAGCACGTTGTCGGGCTTGACGTCCCGGTGCAGGATGCCCGCCGCGTGCGCGGCCTCCAGTGCGCCGAGCACCTCCAGACCGACACGCGCCGCCTCAGGCACCCCGAGCGTGCCCTCCTGGAGGGCTGCGCCCAGCGAACGGCCCCGCACCAACTCCATGACGATCCAGGGCTGTCCGTCCACGACCGCGACGTCGTGGACGTTCACCACCGCCGGGTGATCGAGCCGGGCCGCGGCGCGCGCCTCGCGACGCATCCGCTCGAAGACATTGGCGCGTTCACGCTCGGGAAGGTGGTCCGGGACGCGGGGTTCCTTGACGGCGACCTCACGGTCCACCGTCTCGTCCTTGGCCCGCCAGACCGTCCCCATCCCACCGTGACCGAGCTTGCCGAGCAGCCGGTAGCGGCCCGCGATGAGCCGCCCGGTGCCGGGGTCGGGATCGGGATCGGGCGCGGTCACGGGATCGGGCGCGGTCACGGGATCGGGATCGGGCGCGGTCACGGGATCGGGATCGGGATCGGGCGCGGACTCGACCGTCGGCTCCGGAGCGACCCGGGTCGGCGGTTGCAGAACGAAACTCGTCGGCTCGTCGGACCCGTAAGGGACTCCCCCGTTGTTCCTCATGGGTCCATCCCTATCGCGGCACGCTCTCCGGCATCCAGGCCCGTCGCGCACCGGTCACAGACCCGTGACGCGGACCGTCCCTTATCTCCCTTTTATCTGCCGTCTACGAGGCCACGAAGGTGTCCAACGCCACGTCGAAGTACTCCTTCGCCTCCGTCACCTTGCCGACCGGCGCCGACACCCACACGTCGTACAACCGGCCGCCTTGCTCCCAGCAGAGGTCGTACGTGTGCCGCGCACCCTCCGCCGTGGTGAAGCCGTTCCAGGTGAACTCCCAGAGCGCGGCGGGCTGTCCGTCGTGCGTGGTCGAGGTGACGGTGCCGTCGTGGTAGCCGGGGTTCGTGGACGACCCGTCGGCGTCGGCACGCCGCATCACCGCGAG
This sequence comes from Streptomyces sp. NPDC007095, assembly GCF_040634475.1. NCBI lineage: Bacteria > Bacillati > Actinomycetota > Actinomycetes > Kitasatosporales > Streptomycetaceae > Streptomyces > Streptomyces sp. NPDC007095. Next base: position 4,947 of record NZ_JBEYFS010000189.1, on the reverse strand, counting down.
CGGGCCGCCCGCCTCGGGGTCGGTCGCCTTGATGCCGAGGCGGAAGGTCTGGCCCGGCGACAGGTAGAAGATCCGCTCGCCCTCCGGATCGCGTGTGAAGCCGTCCGGCACGGCGAGCGAGAACCCGTCCGGGTCATGGACCGTCCGGTAGCCCGAGGGCGCCGTGCCGGAGGCGGCGGTCGGCTTCTGCTGCCGGGTGACGGTGACCGTCGGGGCGGGGCTCGGTGAGGCCGAAGACCCCGGCGCTGCGGGCGCGCTCGGGGAGTGCGACGCGCTCACGGACGTGCCCGGCGCCGAACTGACGGACGGAGTCGACGTACCGCCCCCGCCGCCTCCGCCGTGGTTCACCAGCAGCGCCGCCGAGACGCCGGCCCCGGCCACGGCGGCGACCAGCGCCGCGACGACGAGCATGGTCCGCGCCGACCGCTTCGGGGCACGGCCGGGCACGGCGGCAGGAGGAGGAACCGGCGGAGGGGAGGGGTGCGTGGCCTGTTGGGCGGGCGATCTCCGCTTCGGTACGTCCCGTTGCGTGGGCGCGTAGCCGGCCGACGCGGCCCTCGGCGTACGGCCCGTCTCCAGGAACGCCTTGAGCAGCCGCTCCGCCTCCAGCGCGTCGAGCCGCCGCTCCGGATCGCGCTCCAGCAGCCCCCGTACGACAGGCAGCAGGGGCGCGGCCTGCGCGGGCGGGCGGATCTCGTCCATGACGACGGCGTGCAGGATGCCGCCCAACGAGTCGCGGCGAAAGGGTGATTCGCCGCTCAGGACGGTGCAGAGCAGCGCGCCGAGCGACCACAGATCGGACTCGGGTCCGGTCCTGACGCCGGACATCCGCTCGGGCGCGGTGTACTCGGGCGAGCCGACGAACGACCCGCTCTCGGTGAGGGTCGTGGCGCCCGCGACCTGGGCGATGCCGAAGTCGGTGAGCACGACACGGTCGGTGCCCGCCTCCATAAGGACGTTGGCGGGCTTGAGGTCACGGTGCAGGACACCCGCGTCGTGCGCGCGGCGCAGCGCGCCGAGGAGGGCGAGGCCGATCCGGGCGGCCTCGCGCGCGTCGACAGGACCGTCGGCGGAGATCCGCTCGGCGAGCGAGCCGCCGTCGATCAGCTCCATGACGATGTAGGGCCGTTCGTCCTCCTCGACCACGTCGTGCACGACGATGATGTGCGGGTGGTGCAGCTGGGCGACCGCGCGGGCCTCGCGCAGGGTGCGGTCGCGCTGCGTCCGGGCCTCGTCGTCGGAGAGCGAGTCGTCGAGGGCGAGCTCCTTCACCGCGACCTGCCGGGCGAGCAGCTGGTCGGTGGCGCGCCAGACGACGCCCATGCCGCCCCGGCCGATCCTGGCCTCCAGCCGGTAACGGCCGCCGATCACACGGACGTTCTCCCCCTCGGTCCCCATACGCCCCATCATGCCGCACCGGACGGACGCGCTCCGAGCACCGGACCGCGCGATGGCTGTTATCCGGCCTTGTCAGACCGGTTGCGGTCAGTTCGTGTCCGTCCGGCCCGTCAGGTCTTGGGGAGCCAGCTGCGGAGAATCACGTCGAACTGCCGGCGCGCCGTGTCCCAGTCCGCCGCGGGCGAGGACATGTAGATCGCGTACTCGACACCCTCACGGCTGAGGTACGTCTGCTCGATCGCCCGCCGCTTGCCGGGGAACGGCGTCTGCTTCGCCAGCGCGGTCCAGGTGAAATCCCACAGGGAGCCCGGGCAGTCGCGGAACGTGTTGGACTGCAGTTGCACCCGGTGGTAGTCGACCAGCTTGGTCAACTGCTCTTCCAGGTCCTGCTGGTGTGCGAACGGGGTGGGAAAGTCCGGCGAGTCGTCGATGGCGATGCGGACGAAGTGTTTGCCGCCGTCGGGCGTGTAGTCGACCTGGTTGCCGTTGGCCTGCCGCTGCCAGGACTTGTCGGGCAGGGAGATGGTGAAGCCCTCGACGTCGTCCCGCTGCACCCAGGAGCCGGGCCCGGCGCCCGACGGCTCCCGAGTGCTCGAAGTCGCGGTCGGGGTGCTCCCGGGCTTGGTGGTGCCGGGGTTCGCGGTGCCGGGCGAGCCACTGTTGTGGGTGTCGTCGCTCCGTGCGCCGTTCAGGTAGTTCATGGCCACGGCGCCGCCGCCGCCGATCAGGGCGGCGAGTACGACGACGAGGGCGATCGTACGACCGCGGCGCCGTCTCCCGGACGCGCCTCCGGTGCCGGTGCCGTCGCCCATGGGCCCGGGCGCCGGCGCATGAAGCGTCGGCGTCGCCCCGTGCGCGCCCGATCCGTGCGCCACGGACCCGTGCGACGCCGTGTCGTGCGCCCCCGGTCCGTGGGGCGCGGCGCCGTGGGATCCCCTCCCATGGGGCACCGTCCCGTAGGCCGCCACCGGCTGCGCGCCCATCCCCATGGTGCCCGTGTCCACATGCTGTTGCGTCGGCACATACGCCTGCGCCGCACTCGGCCTGCGCCCCTCCGCGGCCTCGGCGAGCATCTGCTCGGCCTCCTCCGCACCGGGCCGCACGGCCGGGTCCTTGTGCAGCAGCGCGGTGATGACGGGCCCGAGCGGACCGGCGTGCTGCGGCGGCGCGGGCTCCTCGTCGACCACGGCCTGCATGGTGGTCAGCGGCGAGGTCCGCCGGAACGGCGACCGCCCCTCCACCGCCGTGTACAGCGTCGCGCCGAGCGCCCACAGGTCGGCGGACGGACCGGGGTCGTGCCCGCGCACCCGCTCGGGCGCCAGGTAGTCGACCGAGCCGACGATCTCGCCGGTACGCGTGATGGTCGTGTCCCCCTCGACCTGCGCGATCCCGAAGTCGGTGAGCAGTACCCGTCGGTCGGAGGACAGCAGTACGTTCCCGGGCTTCACGTCACGGTGCAGTACGCCGGCGGAGTGCGCGGCGCGCAGGGCGCGCAGCACCCACAGCCCGATCCGCGCCGCCTCGGTCGGTTGGACGCGCCCCTGCTCCTTGACCTCGTCGGCCAGTGAGTTGCCCTCGACCAGTTCCATGACGATCCAGGGCCGGTTGTCGTGATCCAGGACGTCGTGCACGGTGACGACGGCTGAGTGGTTGATCCGGGCGGCGGCCCGCGCCTCGGCGTGGGTGCGCGCCAACAGCACGACCCGGTCACTCTCCGTCACATACAGCGCGGCCGTCAGCTCCTTGATCGCGACGGCACGGTGCAGCACTTCGTCGTGCGCGCGCCACACGCGGCCCATGCCACCGCTGCCGATGGATTCGACAAGTCGGTAGCGGCCCGCGAGGAGCAGGCCCTGCATCTGATTCACGTTTCCCCGCAATGGTATTGACAGGGTCAGACTAAAGAGCGGTCCCCGCGCAGGGAACCGGCGGGGTCGTACGGAGACCGCACTGTGACGGTTCTCCCTTCGGGGTACGGGAGGGAACCATTCGGCGTTCAGCGGTTCATGACTAAGGGAATTGCTCAGCCGGTGACTCGGTACGTCGCCGACGCCTGCTCGTACAGTCTCGTGACCTCGTCCCGTTCGGCCTCCGGGCCGCGGACCTGCACCACGTGGTAGTGCCCGCCGACGATGATCGCGAGATTGCGGACGTACAGTGACTGCCCGGCGGAGTCCTGCCAGGTGAACTGCCCCTCCGCCATGGTCCGTCCGCCCACGTCGATCCGCCGCATCCCGCTGGACGTGGCCCACGTCGAGTCGCGGAACGGCTGCAACTCGCTCTCGGTCTCCCGCTGGTACGTCAGCGGATCGCTGCCGTACTTGCCGGTGCTGTCCCGTCCGGGAACGACGATGAGCTCGAAGTCGCCCTGGGAGTAGACCACCTGGCCGCGCCCGTTCCTGGGCGTGCGGTTCCAGCCGTTGGCCACGGCGACCTGGAAGCCCTCGGAGTCCTTGCGCAGGGTGAAACCCTGGCCGACCGCCGGGTCGTTGGACTGAGAGGTCGTCGAACTGGCGCCGCCCGAAGGGTTCGTGTCCGTGCCGGGAGAGGTCTGGTCGGGGCGCGGCCGGCTGCTGGCGCTGCCGTCGGTGCCCGTAGTGTTCCCGGGTGCCGGGCTCACCTGGCCCGCGGAGCCGGTCCGTTCGCCGTTCGCATCGCTGTTCGGGTCGGTCTTCTTCGGCATGAAGACCATCGCGTACGCGACCGCCGCGGCCAGCAGGAGCAGGACCAGCAGGACCAGGTTCCGGCCCAGCTTGCGCGGCTTGGCCGTCTCCGTCGACCTGGCCGGCCTCGCCTGCCGGTCCGGCTTCGCACGCTTGTGGCGGGCGTGTGCGCTGGTCGCGGGCAGTCCGGCCCGGCGCCTGCGGACGAGCTCGCCCCTGCGCCGTACGATCGGCAGCCGGCGGGGGTCGACGGGCGGCGCCGCGACGACGTGCGCGCCCGCCTCGGGCTCCGGCGCGGACCGCACCAGCGAGCGCAGCCAGCCGCTCAGCTCCTCGAAGTCCAGCCGCTCGGTGGGGTCCTGACGCAGCAACGACTCCACGACGGGCCGCAGTGGTCCGCACTCCTCGGCGAACGCGGGCGGCTCCGCGCAGACCAGCTGCACCAGCTCCGCGGTGTTGTCCTCCGGGTAGGGCGCGTGTCCCTGCACGGCCCGGAAGAGCAGGGCACCCAGCGCCCACAGATCGGTCTGGGGGCCGATCGGCGCCGCCAACTGCCAGTTCTCGTGCACCGGCCCGGCCTGCTCCGGCGCCCATCGCTCGGTCACCGGACCGACGACGGCCATCCGCGCCTGCCGGGCCCGCTCCGCGGCGAGCGCGGTGGCGGGTCCGCGCCGCGGGGGCGCACCGGCGACCAGCTCGTCCCAACGGCCGTTGGGGGTCGGGGCGGGGGTGGACTGCTGTCCGGGCACGAGGGCGGGGGTGCCGTGGTTCTGGATGCCGGGGTTGTGGGGGCCCTGGGCGCCGTGGGGGCCCTGGGCGCCGTGAAGGTCTTGGGCGCCGTGGGGGCCCTGGGCGCCGTGCGGCGGAGAGCATGCCGTGGCCGACG
>NZ_JBEYFS010000188.1:0-24139 GCF_040634475.1 Streptomyces sp. NPDC007095 | reverse complement strand
ACGCGTTCCGGCGCCCCTCGGCCACCGCGAAGACCTGGGACGACCAGCTGCTTCATATCGAGGCTGTTGCGATGTGGCGCAACGTCGTCCTCGCTGCTGGCACTGCTGCTGGCCCTGACGACGGCGGCGTTCGGGGGTTCCGTGCTCGCCGGGGTGTCCGACGCCCGGGACCGCGCCGCGCTGCTGGCGACCGGCGCGGACGCGCGGATCGCGGGGCCGGGCGAGGTGACGCCGCTCCCGGCGGGCGTGGCAGGGGCGGTACGGAAGGTCTCGGGCGTACGTGGGGTGACGGCCGTGCGGATCGAGCGCACGGCGGAGCTCACCTCCGGCGGGGCTGGGGCGAAGGGGGGCCTGACGCTGATCGGGGTCGATCCGGCGTCGTACGCCCGGCTGGCCCGGCAGACGGGCCTCGGGGCCTTCTCCGCCGACGTGTTGACGCCGAAGGGGACGGAGGGTGCGGGGACGGGGAGTGTCCTGAACGCCGTCGCCTCCCCCGGTCTCGCCGAGCGCCTGGGCCGCGCACCGCGTCGGATCACGTCCCTCGCCGGTGACATCACCGTCCGGATCGCCGCCGTACGCTCCCGCACGCCCGCCGCCCCCGGCGCCGACTTCCTGCTGGTCGACGCCGCGGGCCTCGAACACTCCGATCCGACGACGCTGCTGGCGACCGGTGCCGCACTCGACGCACCGGCACTGCGGACGGCCGTGCGCGGCGCCGGAAAGGGCCTCTCCGTGACGTTGCGCGACGAGCAACGGGTGGCGCTCTCCGATGCGCCGTTGCAGGCGGGCGCCGAACGGATCTACACCACGGCCGCCCTGGCCGGTGCGGGGTACGCCGTACTCGCCCTGCTGCTCTCCCTCCTGCAGTCCGCGCCGGAACGGGCCGCGCTGCTGGCCCGGCTGCGCACCAAGGGCCTCACGCCCCGCCAGGGCCGTCGGCTGCTCAGCCTGGACGCGCTGCCCCAGGCGCTGCTCTCGGCCTCGGGCGGGATGCTCGCCGGCTGGGCCACGGTCCGGCTGCTCGCTCCCGGCATCGACCTGGAACGTCTCGCGCTGGCCGGCGCGGCGGGCCGCGTGCCCGTGGTCGGCGCGTCGCTGCGTACCGACGTGTGGTCGCTGCTCCTGCCCGCGGCGGGCACGGTGCTGCTGGCGTGGGCGGTGGCCGTCGCGCAGGCCTGGTGGGCGGGGCGCCGTACGTCGATCACCGAACTCAGGACAGGAGGCATGCGATGACCCGTGCGACGACCTCGCGGACGAGCCTGGCGGAGCTGGAGCATCGGGCGGCGGCGCGCCGCGACCGGCCCGCGTACGGGCGGGACGCCCTGATCGCCTGCGACCGGCTGGTCCGCATCTTCCCCGGCCGGGCGGCCGGGGGCGACTCCCCTGGGCGCGGCGGCTCCGCCGGGGTGGAGGTACAGGCGCTCCAGGGACTCGATCTGCTGGTCCAGGAGGGCGAGTTGATGGCCCTGGTCGGCGCCTCGGGGAGCGGCAAGTCGACCCTGATGAACATCCTCGCCGGCCTCGACGTGCCCACCGCGGGCGCTGCCCGGGTCGCGGGCCGCGATCTGCTCACCATGAGCGCGAAGGACCGGCTGCGCTACCGCCGTGAGGTGGTCGGTTTCGTCTGGCAGCAGACGGCCCGCAATCTCCTCCCCTATCTGACGGCGGCCCAGAACGTGGCGCTGCCCATGCAGTTGAAGGGCGGGCGGGGCCGCGGGAAGCGGCGGGCCGAGCGGGCCCGGGAACTGCTCGCGATGCTCGGCGTCGCCGACTGCCACGGCCGCCGTCCGCCGCAGATGTCCGGTGGGCAGCAGCAGCGGGTCGCTGTCGCCGTGGCCCTCGCCAACTCGCCGTCCGTGCTGCTCGCCGACGAGCCGACCGGCGAGCTGGACTCGGCGACCGGCGCGGAGGTCTTCGCGGCGTTCCGCCGGGCCAACGAGGAACTGGGCACGACGATCGTGATCGTCACGCACGACCAGGCGGTCGCCGGGGAGGTCCGGCGCGCGGTCGCGATCCGTGACGGCCGGACCTCGACGGAGGTGCTGCGCCGCACGGAGGTCGACGCGGAGGGCCAGGAGGCCTTGGTGGCACGGGAGTTCGCGACGCTGGACCGGGCCGGCCGGCTCCAGCTGCCCGCCGAGTACACCGCGGCCCTCGGCATGGAGGACCGGGTGATGCTGGAACTGGAGCAGGACCACATCGGGGTGTGGCCGGACGACACCGGGCGCCCGGCCGACTGAGACCACCACCGACACCGCCCCGTCGCCCGGCCGACTGAGGACGCACCACGGCGCCCACCACCGTCCGGTCGGGGACAAGGCAGGCGCCGCGTTCAGTTCCGTACGCCGTTGTACGGGACGTTTGTTGGGGTGGAGCGTCAGACCATCAGCGAGCGGTCCGTCGGGCGGATCGGGGCCGGCAGATCGCTGGCCCCGGTCAGGAAGCGGTCGACCCCGCGGGCGGCCGAGCGGCCCTCCGCGATGGCCCACACGATCAACGACTGGCCGCGGCCGGCGTCACCGGCGACGTACACGCCGGGCACGTTGGTCGCGAACTCGGCGTCACGGGCGATGTTGCCGCGCGCGTCGAGCTCCAGGCCGAACTGTGAGACCACGCCGTTCTCGACGTCGGTGCCGGTGAAGCCCATGGCCAGCGTGACCAGCTGGGCGGGGATCTTGCGCTCCGTGCCCGGCTTCTGGTTCAGCTTGCCGTCGGCGAACTCGACCTCGGTGAGGTGCAGCCACTGGACGTTGCCGTCCTCGTCGCCCTCGAAGTGGGTGGTGGAGACCGAGTAGACGCGGTCGCCGCCCTCCTCGTGCGCGGAGGTGACCTTGTAGAGCATCGGGAACGTCGGCCAGGGCTGGCCCGGGCTGCGCTCCTCGCCGGGCTGCGGCATGATCTCCAGCTGCGTGACCGAGGCCGCGCCCTGGCGGTGGGCGGTGCCCACGCAGTCCGCGCCCGTGTCGCCACCGCCGATGACCACGATGTGCTTGCCCTCGGCCGTGATCGGGGGCGCCACGTAGTCGCCCTCCTGGACCTTGTTGGCCAGCGGCAGGTACTCCATGGCCTGGTGGATGCCCTTGAGCTCACGGCCGGGGACCGGGAGGTCACGCGCGGTCGTCGCACCGGCGGCGATGACCACGGCGTCGTACCGCTTGCGCAGGTCCGTCGCCTTGAGGTCGCGGCCGATCTCGATGCCGGTGCGGAAGCGGGTGCCCTCCGCGCGCATCTGCTCGATGCGGCGGTTGATGTGCCGCTTCTCCATCTTGAACTCGGGGATGCCGTAGCGCAGCAGACCGCCGACGCGGTCGGCGCGCTCGTACACGGCGACCGTGTGACCCGCCCGGGTGAGCTGCTGGGCGGCGGCCAGGCCCGCCGGGCCCGAGCCGATGACCGCGACGGTCTTGCCCGACAGGCGCTCGGGGATCTGCGGGGCGACATCGCCCGTGTCCCACGCCTTGTCGATGATCGAGACCTCGACGTTCTTGATGGTCACGGCGGGCTGGTTGATGCCGAGCACACACGCCGACTCGCAGGGAGCGGGGCACAGGCGGCCCGTGAACTCCGGGAAGTTGTTCGTGGCGTGCAGACGCTCGGACGCGGCGGACCAGTCCTCGCGGTAGGCGTAGTCGTTCCACTCGGGGATCAGGTTCCCCAGCGGACAGCCGTTGTGGCAGAACGGGATCCCGCAGTCCATGCAACGGCTGGCCTGCTTGGAGATGATCGGGAGCAGTGAGCCCGGAACGTAGACCTCGTTCCAGTCCTTGACGCGCTCCTCGACGGGGCGGGTCCTGGCGACCTCGCGGCCGTGGTTCAGAAAGCCCTTGGGATCAGCCATTGGTCGCCGCCTCCATCATCTTCTCGGTGATCTCGGACTCGGGGAGTCCGGCTCGCTCGGCGGCGTCCTTGGCGGCGAGCACTGCCTTGTACGTGCTGGGGATGATCTTGCTGAAGCGGTCGACCGCGGTGTCCCACTCGGCCAGGAGCTTCTCGGCGACGGTCGAGCCGGTCTCCTCCTGGTGGCGGCGCACCACGTCGTGCAGCCACTGCTTGTCGGTGTCGTCGAGGGCCTCGACGGCGCCCACGTTGCCGGCGTTGACGTTGTCGCGGTTCAGGTCGACGAGGTACGCGATGCCGCCGGACATGCCGGCCGCGAAGTTGCGGCCCGTCTCGCCGAGGACGACCGCGCGGCCGCCGGTCATGTACTCGCAGCCGTGGTCGCCCACGCCCTCGGAGACCACCGTCGCGCCGGAGTTGCGGACGCAGAAGCGCTCGCCGGTGCGGCCGCGCAGGAAGAGCTCGCCGCCCGTCGCGCCGTACGCGATGGTGTTGCCCGCGATGGTCGAGTACTCGGCGAGGTGGTCGGCGCCCCGGTCGGGACGGACGATCACCCGGCCGCCGGAGAGGCCCTTGCCGACGTAGTCGTTGGCGTCGCCCTCCAGGCGCAGCGTGACACCGCGCGGCAGGAAGGCGCCGAAGGACTGGCCCGCGGAGCCGGTGAAGGTGATGTCGATGGTGTCGTCGGGCAGGCCCCCGCCACCGAACTTCTTCGTCACCTCGTGGCCGAGCATGGTGCCGACCGTGCGGTTGATGTTGCGGATCGCGACCTGGGCGCGCACCGGCTGGGCGTCGGCCTGGGTGTTCGCGGCCAGCGCGTCGGCGGCGAGCTTGATCAGCTCGTTGTCGAGCGCCTTCTCCAGACCGTGGTCCTGGGCGATGACCTGGTGGCGCACCGCGCCCTCGGGCAGCTCGGGCACGTGGAAGAGCGGGGACAGGTCCAGGCCCTGCGCCTTCCAATGGGTGACCGCCCGCTCCACGTCGAGGTTCTCGGCGTGCCCGACGGCCTCCTCGATCGTGCGGAAGCCGAGCTCGGCGAGGATCTCGCGGACCTCTTCGGCGATGAACTTGAAGAAGTTCACGACGTACTCGGCCTTGCCTGCGAAGCGGTCGCGCAGCACCGGGTTCTGGGTGGCGATGCCGACCGGGCAGGTGTCCAGGTGGCAGACGCGCATCATGACGCAGCCGGAGACGACGAGCGGCGCGGTCGCGAAACCGAACTCCTCGGCGCCGAGCAGCGCGGCGATGACGACGTCACGGCCGGTCTTCAGCTGGCCGTCGGTCTGCACGACGATACGGTCGCGCAGGCCGTTGAGCAGCAGCGTCTGCTGGGTCTCGGCGAGGCCGAGCTCCCAGGGGCCGCCCGCGTGCTTCAGGGACGTCAGCGGGGAGGCGCCCGTACCGCCGTCGTGGCCGGAGATGAGCACCACGTCCGCGTGCGCCTTGGAGACACCCGCGGCGACCGTGCCGACACCGACCTCGGAGACCAGCTTCACGTGAATCCGCGCCTGCGGGTTCGCGTTCTTGAGGTCGTGGATCAGCTGGGCCAGGTCCTCGATGGAGTAGATGTCGTGGTGCGGGGGCGGAGAGATCAGGCCCACGCCCGGGGTGCTGTGCCGGGTCTTGGCGACCCAGGGGTAGACCTTGTGGCCGGGCAGCTGGCCGCCCTCGCCGGGCTTGGCGCCCTGCGCCATCTTGATCTGGATGTCGTCGGCGTTGACCAGGTACTCCGACGTGACGCCGAAGCGGCCGGAGGCGACCTGCTTGATCGACGAGCGGCGCGCCGGGTCGTAGAGCCGGTCCGCGTCCTCGCCGCCCTCACCGGTGTTGGACTTGCCGCCCAGCTGGTTCATGGCGATGGCGAGGGTCTCGTGCGCCTCCTTGGAGATGGAGCCGTACGACATGGCGCCGGTGGAGAAGCGCTTGACGATCTCGCTCACCGGCTCGACCTCGTCGATCGAGATCGGCTGCCGGTCGGACTTGAAGCCGAACAGGCCGCGGAGCGTCATCAGGCGCTCGGACTGCTCGTTCACCCGGTCCGTGTACTTCTTGAAGATGTCGTAGCTGCCGGAGCGGGTCGAGTGCTGGAGGCGGAAGACCGTCTCCGGGTCGAACAGGTGCGGCTCGCCCTCGCGGCGCCACTGGTACTCGCCGCCTATGTCGAGGGCCCGGTGCGCCGGGGCGATGCCGGAGGCCGGGTAGGCCTTGGCGTGCCGCGCCGCGACCTCCTTGGCGATGACGTCGAGACCGGCGCCGCCGATCTTGGTGGCCGTGCCGTTGAAGTACTTCTCGACGAAGGCCCGGTCGAGGCCGACGGCCTCGAAGACCTGGGCGCCGCGGTAGGAGGCGACGGTCGAGATGCCCATCTTGGACATGACCTTGAGGACGCCCTTGCCGAGCGCATAGATCAGATTGCGGATGGCCTGCTCGGGCTCGATGTCCCCCAGGAAGGTGCCGGCGCGGACCAGGTCCTCGACCGACTCCATCGCCAGGTACGGGTTGACCGCGGCGGCGCCGAAGCCGATGAGGAGGGCCACGTGGTGGACCTCGCGGACGTCGCCCGCCTCGACCAGCAGGCCCACCTGGGTGCGCTGCTTGGTGCGGATGAGGTGGTGGTGGACGGCCGCGGTGAGCAGCAGCGAGGGGATCGGCGCGTGCTCGGCGTCGGAGTGGCGGTCCGACAGGACGATCAGACGGGCGCCGTTCTCTATGGCGGCGTCGGCCTCCGCGCAGATCTCCTCGATCCGCGCGGCGAGGGAGTCGCCGCCACCGCCGACCCGGTAGAGACCGGACAGGGTCGCGGCCTTCATGCCCGGCATGTCGCCGTCGGCGTTGATGTGGATGAGCTTGGCCAGCTCGTCGTTGTCGATCACCGGGAAGGGCAGGGTGACGCTACGACAGGACGCGGCCGTGGGCTCCAGCAGGTTGCCCTGCGGGCCCAGCGAGGAGCGCAGCGAGGTCACGAGCTCCTCGCGGATCGCGTCCAGCGGCGGGTTGGTGACCTGCGCGAACAGCTGGGTGAAGTAGTCGAAGAGCAGGCGCGGGCGCGCGGAGAGGGCCGCGATCGGCGAGTCCGTGCCCATGGAGCCCAGCGGCTCACCGCCGGTGTTGGCCATCGGCGCGAGGATGATGCGCAGCTCTTCCTCGGTGTAGCCGAAGGTCTGCTGGCGGCGGGTGACCGAGGCGTGGGTGTGCACGATGTGCTCGCGCTCGGGGAGGTCGGAGAGCTCGATCTCGCCGGCTTCCAGCCACTCCGCGTACGGCTTGTCGGCGACGAGGGCGGCCTTGATCTCGTCGTCCTCGATGATGCGGTGCTCGGCGGTGTCGACGAGGAACATCTTGCCGGGCTGCAGACGGCCCTTGCGGACGACCTTCGCGGGGTCGATGTCGAGGACGCCGACCTCGGAGCCGAGGACGACGAGGCCCTCGTCGGTGACCCAGTAGCGGCCGGGGCGCAGACCGTTGCGGTCGAGGACCGCGCCGACCTGGGTGCCGTCGGTGAAGGTGACACAGGCCGGGCCGTCCCAGGGCTCCATCATCGTGGAGTGGAACTGGTAGAAGGCGCGGCGGGCCGGGTCCATGGAGTCGTGGTTCTCCCACGCCTCCGGGATCATCATCAGCACGGAGTGCGGGAGCGAGCGGCCGCCGAGGTGGAGGAGCTCGAGCACCTCGTCGAAGGAGGCGGAGTCGGACGCGTCCGGCGTGCAGATCGGGAAGACCCGCTCCAGGCCCTTGTCCCCGAAGAGATCCGAGACCAGCTGGGACTCGCGCGCCTGCATCCAGTTGCGGTTGCCCTTGACCGTGTTGATCTCGCCGTTGTGCGCGACGAAGCGGTACGGGTGGGCGAGCGGCCAGCTCGGGAAGGTGTTGGTGGAGAACCGGGAGTGCACGAGCGCGATCGCGGAGGCGAAGCGGCGGTCGGACAGGTCCGGGAAGAAGGGCTCCAGCTGGCCGGTGGTCAGCATGCCCTTGTAGACGATGGTGCGCGCGGAGAGCGACGGGAAGTACACGCCGGCCTCGCGCTCGGCGCGCTTGCGCAGCACGAACGCCTTGCGGTCGAGCTCGATGCCGGTCGAGACGCCGTCCGTGACGAAGATCTGGCGGAAGGCGGGCATCGTGGAGCGGGCGGTGGCCCCGAGCAGTTCGGGGGCGACCGGGACCTCGCGCCAGCCGAGGACGGTCAGGCCCTCGTCGGCGGCGATCGTCTCGATCTGTGAGACGACATCCTCGATGCCGTCCTCGGGCAGGAAGGCGATGCCGACCGCGTACGCGCCGGCCGCGGGCAGCTCGAATTCGGCCACCTCACGGAAGAACGCGTCGGGGACCTGGGACAGAATGCCCGCGCCGTCGCCCGAGTCGGGCTCGGCGCCGGTGGCACCCCGGTGCTCCAGGTTGCGCAGCACGGTGAGCGCCTGCTCGACCAGCGCGTAGCTCGCCTCACCGGTGAGGGTGGCCACGAAGCCGACGCCACAGGCGTCGTGCTCGTTGCGGGGGTCGTACATACCCTGCGCAGCAGGGCGAGCATCCATGAAGGACCAGTTCTGGCCATTCGTGAAGTGCTGGGACGGCTGGCGCGGCGAACGCATCGGCTCTCCCGTCGTCGTCGTGGCATATGCATGTGCCGAGGGACGACGTTGGCCCTCTGCTTGGGGTGCAAAATTTCGTGCAGGTTACATGATGGAATGGTTCTCGGGAACCGGATACTCCGTTCCAACATGCGGACACCGGTGGGTGGCGTGGGGGTACCGCGCACGACGGTGGAGTTAAGGGGACCTAAGCGGACAGATCAGTGTCCGCGGGTCCAGGGTACGGCGGGCAACGTCACCCACCGCACTGAAGCGGCGCAGGCCTCATTGCCCGCAGCGCTTACGGCTCATTCCCAGTGGTTAAGCGATCGAAACCAGGGAGTAACGGCTACTTATGCAGTCCCTTGCATAAGTGCGCGAGACATCATCCTACGGCGGTACCGAACAGGCTGCCCAGGAGGTACGTCACACCCGCCGCGGCGCCCCCGAGCGCGAGCTGCCGAATTCCGCTGTACCACCAGGTTCGAGCCGTCACCCGGGCCACGATCGCGCCGCACGCGAAGAGCCCGATCAGCGCGAGCAGCAGCGCGGGCCACAGGACGGTCGCGCCGAGCAGATACGGCAGTACGGGGAGCAGGGCGCCCAGGGCGAAGGAGCCGAAGCTCGACACGGCGGCGACGGCCGGGGAGGGCAGGTCGCCCGGGTCGATGCCGAGCTCTTCGCGTGCGTGTATCTCCAGGGCCTGCTCGGGGTCGCGCGAGAGCTGCTTGGCCACTTCGCGGGCGAGTTCGGAATCGACGCCGCGCGACTCGTACAGCGCGGCGAGCTCGCGCTCCTCGTCCTGCGGATGCTTTCTCAACTCACGGCGCTCGACGTCGAGTTCGGCCTGGACGAGTTCGCGCTGCGAGGCGACGGAGGTGTACTCGCCGGCGGCCATGGAGAAGGCGCCGGCGGCCAGGCCCGCGAGCCCGGTGATGACGATCGTCCGGTGGGAGACGGACCCGCCGGCGACGCCGGTCATCAGGGCGAGGTTGGACACGAGCCCGTCCATCGCGCCGAACACGGCCGGGCGCAGCCATCCGCCGTTCACGTCCCGGTGGGTGTGGTTGTCGCGGTGCGCCTCGTGCAGGGTCGCTTCGGTCTCGATGATGGACATACCGGTCCCCCAGGATCCTTCGATTGGACTGTTTCTACTTTTCGACAACCACGAAAGTACGCCTGTAATTTCCTCTCCGCCAGCAAGGAAAGGCTGGGCTAACCTGCAGCTTTACCCTCAGGCGCTCATCCGTGAACGATCATGCACAGATGTCGACCGGGTGAATGAGAAGCCGCGGACGGCTCTCCCCGCCCCCTCCCGTGGGACACATCCCCAAAGGGCTCTGCGCCCTGAGAGGAGAGGCACCGTATGGCTTCCATCGCCTGCATTCCCTCCGTCCCGGCACCCGGGGACTCGGCCGCCCTGCGCGAGCGGGCCCGCGGCGCGCTGCTCGGCCTCGCCGTCGGGGACGCGCTGGGCGCGCCCGCCGAGAACATGAGGCCGTCGCAGATCCGCGCGAAGTGGGGACGGATCACGGGGTACGTCGCCGAGCACCCGGCCGGGACGGACGACACGGAGTACGCGATCTTCTCGGGGCTGCTGCTGGCACGGCACGGTTCGGCGCTCACCGTGACGCATGTCGAGGCGGCCTGGCACCAGTGGATCGCCGACCGCGACGAGGGGCCGTTCCGGGGCGCCGGCTTCAGCGAGCGCGGCACCCTGGAGAACCTGCGCCGGGGACTCGCGGCCCCCATCTCGGCCCAGCACCGGCACGCCTGGAGCGACGGTCTGGCGATGCGCGCGGCCCCCTTCGGCGTCTTCGCGGCGGGGCGACCGGCGGAGGCGGCCCGGCTGGTGGCGATCGACGGCTCGGTGAGCCACGAAGGCGAGGGCATCTACGGCGGCCAGGCGGTCGCGGCGGGGGTCGCGGCGGCGATGGCGGGCGCGGCCACGATCGCGGTGGTCGCCTCCGCGCTCGCCGTGATCCCGGACGACTCCTGGACGGCCCGCTCCCTGCGCCGGGCGGTGGCCGTCGCCCACCGGGGGGAACGGGCGGTCCGCTCGGCGGTCGTCATCGGCGGCTACCCCTGGACGGACCTGGCCCCGGAGGCCGTCGCCCTCGCCTTCGGCGCGTACGCCGCCGCCGACGGCGACTTCACCGAGTCCGTCCTCACCGCCGTCAACATGGGCCGCGACGCCGACACCACGGCCGCGGTGGCGGGCGCGCTGGCCGGGGCGACCCGGGGCGCCGCCGCGATCCCGGCGGACTGGGCGGCGGCGATCGGCCCGGCACGCGGCAGCTGCCTGCCCTCCATGGCGGGCCACCACGTACTGGACGTGGCGGAACTGCTCACACCGGGGGACGACGGGAAGTGGGGAACCGGGAGCGCGGCACCTCCGCCCCCCGACCCGTACGCCCTCACCAGCGACTACATCCTTGCCGACGACGATGACGAGGGGCAGCCATGAGACCCGGCCTGGCGGGCGACGAACCCGGCACGGGATCGGCCTCGGCACCGGTGACCGGGGGATCGATCTCGATCTCCGACATCGGGGATCCACCCTCGACGTCCGGCACCGGGGACTCCCCCTCGACGGATGCGGACCCCCGTACGGAGCAAAGCGCCGCTCCCGCCCCCGCCCCGCACCCCCGCCGGATCGAGGGCCTCCTGCTCGGGCTCGCCGCGGGCGACGCCGCCGGCTGGCCCGCCGGCCGGCACCGCGCGGCCCGGATGCCCGAGTGGACCCGGCGGCTGACCCGCGAGCTGGACACCTTCGCGGAGCAGAACGCGACGACGACCCTGCCCGTGCCCATCGCGCTCAACCAGCCGCCGGAACCCCTGCGGCTCGGCCCGTCGGACGACGCGGAATGGGCTGCGTTCGCGGCGGAGGCCGTGCTGCGCGCCGGGGACCGCAGCGCGCTCGGCGACCTGAGCCGGGAACGCCGGATGCGGGCGTCCATCGACCTGTCCTGGAACGCCGTCGCCAGCGAGGTCGCCGCGGCCGCCGAGCGCGCCCCCGAGGTCGAGTCCGCGCTGCTCCCCCTGCGCGCCCGGATCTCCGTACGGGCGGGCCTGGGCAACCTCGCCACCGGGCTGCGCCCGCCCGCCACCGGCCACGACAACCCGCACTACTTCGACGACGCGGCCTGTGTACGGGCCTGTGTGCTCGCCGTGGCACACCCGGGCGACCCCCGACTCGCCGCGGAACTCGCCGAGTTCGACGCCCGCTACACCCAGGACGGCGACGGGGTGCACGGCGCCCGCGCGATGGCCGCGGCCCTCGCGCTCGCCCTCGCCGGGGCCGACGTCGACGCGTGCGCGGACGCCGCCCTCGCCGAGCTCCCCGAGTCGACGGAGATCGGCCGCAACGCCCGGCACGCACTGCGGCTCGCCCGCGCCAGCGGGGACACCTTCGCCCTCGTCCCCCTCCTGGAACACCAGATCGTCGACCACGTCTACAGCTACGGCATCGCGGCGGCGGAGACCGTGCCGGTCGCCCTCGCCCTGGCCACCGCCGCACGCGGCCGGATCGCGGAGGCGGTGCCCGCCGCCGCCTGTCTGTCCCGGGTCGCGGACTCGGCCCCGGCCCTCGCAGGCGCGCTCACCGGCGCGCTGGGCGGCGGCGCCGCGATCCCGGCCTCCTGGCGCGACGCCTGCCGCATCCTGTCCGGCTGCGCGCTGCCCCGGCTCACGGGCACGGACCTGATCGGACTCGCCGACCTCCTGGAAGCGACGGAACTGGCCACCCCAGAGGGATGATTCGGGCATGACGCCCAAAGGAGAAGGAACGGGAACCCTCGACGAACGCATCACCGGAGCCCTCGTCGGAGCCGCCGTCGGCGATGCGCTCGGCGGCCCCGTCGAGGGCTACACCCCCGAGCAGATCGTCGAACGGCACGGCGGCCGGATCCACGGCATCGTCGGCCCCTGGAACGGCGACGCCTGGCGCACCGCCCGCCCCATCGCCCCGTACCACAAGGGCGACGGACACATCACCGACGACACCCTGATGACCCACGCGCTGGTACGCGTGTACGCCACCGTCCGCGACCACCTCGACGCGTACGCCGTCGCCGAGCACCTGGTCCCCGACCTCATGACGGGCCCGCGCTGGATCCCGGAACTGGAGGCCGAGGCCATCCCCCTCCAGCGGATCTTCCTCGCGGAGAAGTGGCTGGTGGCCCGCCTCCACTACGGCCATGTGGACCCCCGGGAGGCCGGCACCGGCAACATCGTCAACTGCGGCGCCGCGATGTACATGGCGCCGGCCGGCCTGGTCAACGCGGCCAACCCGGCGGGCGCGTACGCCGAGGCCCTCGACATCGCGGGTGCCCACCAGTCGTCGTACGGGCGGGAGGCGGCGGGCGTCTTCGCGGCGGGGGTGGCGGCGGCGTGCGCGCCCGGGGCGAGCCCGGACTCGGTCGTCGCGGCCTGCCTGTCCCTGGCGAAGGACGGCACCAGGTCGGCGATCGAGGCGGTCTGCGAAGTCGCCGCCCGCCACACGGACTTCGAGTCGGCGCTGGTCCCGCTCCGCGAGGCGGTGATCCCCTACGACACGGTCGGCCCCGACTACCGTTCCCCCTCCCTCGCCGCCCGCCGCCCCTCCCGTCTCCACGCGATCGAGGAACTCCCCGTCGCCCTGGGCATGTTGGTGGTGTCCGGCGGCGACTACCGGCACGCGGTCCTCGGCTCGGTGAACTACGGCCGCGACTGCGACTCCATCGCCACCATGTCCGGCGCCCTCGCCGGCGCCCTCGGCTCCGAGGTCCCCCACGAGTGGGCCAAGACGGTCGCCGAGTCCAGCCGCCTGGACCTGCACGCCCCGGCGACCACCCTCACCGGGGTGACCCGCGAGATCTTCGCTCGCGACCTGGGCCGTCGCCGCGCCCACGAGTCGGCGTACGCCGAACTGACGGGAACCCCGCGATGCTCCGACTGACCTGGGTCCAACCGGAGGACCTCCTCGGCCACGAGCTCGCCCAGGCGTATCAGGACGGCCGCGCACCGGAGGCGATCGCGGCCCGCTGGCACGCGGCGGGCGGCCCAAAGGCCCCACCGCGCGCGGGCACGTCCCCTACTCCGGTCTCGCGGTACCTGCGCGCACTGGCGGAAGACCTCCTGGACGAACTGGCGGAGCTGCCTGGCAAGTCGGCGGACACGGAGCCGACAGACCTGGGCCAGATCAGGGCCCACTGCCCGGACTGGCCCGCCCGACCCGTGCCCACCCCAGCCCCCACCCAGGCCCGCCTGGAAACCGCCTGGCTGGGCAGAGCAGTCGGCTGCCTCCTTGGCAAACCGGTGGAAAAGCTCCCTCTCGACGGCATCCGCCAACTGGCCCGGGCCGCCGGAAACTGGCCCCTGCACACCTGGTTCACCGCCCGGGGCGTACCCGACGAGCTCCTCCGGGCCCACCCCTGGAACAGACGCTCCGCCCCCACCTCCCTCGCCGAGAACATCGACGGCATGCCCGAGGACGACGACCTCAACTACCCCCTGCTGAACCTCCTGTTGCTCCAGCGATACGGCAGGGACTTCACGACCGCCGACGTGGCCCGCCTCTGGCTGGACGAACTCCCCGCCGGCCGCGCGTTCACCGCCGAACGCATCGCCTACCGCAACCTCCTCACCGGCATCGAACCCCCGCACACGGCCCGCCACCGCAACCCCTTCCGCGAATGGATCGGCGCCCTGATCCGCGCCGACGTCCACGGCTGGACCAACCCGGGCGATCCGGCCGCCGCCGCGGAAGCGGCCCACCGGGACGCCACCCTCACCCACACCGCGAACGGCGTGTACGCGGCGATGTTCACGGCGGCCACCATCGCCGAGGCCGCCGCCGGCCGCGCCGACATCCACGCCTGCCTGCGCACCGGCCTCACCGTCGTGCCCCCCGCCTCCCGCCTGGCCGAGGCGATCCGCCACGCCGTCCGCCTCGCCCGCACCACCGAGGACTTCGACACGGTCGTCGACGCACTGCACACCACCCACCGCGCCTACCACTGGGTCCACGCCCTCCCCAACACCGCCCTGATCGCCGCCGCCCTCACCCACGCGGACGGCGACTTCTCCGGCTCCATCTGCCGCGCGGTGTCCGGCGGCTGGGACACCGACTCCAACGGCGCGACGGCGGGCAGCGTCGCGGGCCTCCTCACCGGCACCCCCGCCGCGCTCCCCGACCGCTGGACCACCCCCCTCAAGAACCGCCTCGCCACCTCCGTCGCCGACTTCGACGGCATCGGCTTCGACACCCTCGCCCAGCTGACCCACCGGCTGACCCACCAGCTCACGCACCGGGAGACCCGTCACCCATGACCCATATCGCCGTGCTCGGCAGCACGAACATGGACCTCGTCGCGTACGTCGCGAAGGCCCCGCAGCGCGGAGAGACCGTGACGGGACGGGAGTTCCGTACGATCCCTGGCGGCAAGGGCGCGGGCCAGGCGGTGGCCGCAGCCCACGCGGGCGCCGACGTCTCGATGATCGGCGCGGTGGGCGCCGACGCCTTCGGCTCCCAGCTCCGTACGACCATGGAGCTCCCCCAAGCTCTCGGCTTCGCTCGAGCAGGGGGGACCCCCATGGGCGTGGACACCGACCACCTGCGCACCACCGAGGGCCCGTCCGGCACCGCGCACATCGTCGTGGACGACGAGGGCGGCAACGAGATCGTCGTCATCCCCGGCGCCAACGGCACCGTCGACCACCTCGCCCCCGGCGACGAGGCGCTCATCACCAGCGCCGACGCCCTGCTGCTCCAGCTGGAGATCCCGCTGGCCGCCGTCCTCGCGGGCGCCGAGGCCGCGCGCCGCCACGGCGTCCGGACCATCCTGACCCCCTCCCCCGTACAGCCCCTGCCGCCCGAACTCCTCGCCTCCATCGACCTGTTGTGCCCGACGAACACGAGGCCACCGCGCTCACCGGCCTCACCGACCCCCGCGACGCGGCCACCGCCCTGCTCGACCAGGTACCCGAAGTCGTCGTCACACTGGGCGCGGCGGGCAGTCTGTACGCGGCCCGCGGCGCCGAACCCCTCGCCGTGCCCGCGCCCCGGGTCACCGCCGTGGACTCGACCGGCGCGGGCGACACCTTCGTCGGCACCCTCGCGGTCGCGCTGGCGGAGGGCCGGCCGATGCGCGCCGCCCTCGCGTGGGCGTCGACGGCGGCGTCCCTGTCGGTGCAGCGCGCCGGCGCCTCGTCCTCGATGCCGTACCGCTCCGAGATCGACGCCCAGGCCGCCTCGAACACCCGGCAGACCTCATGAGCGGGCATACGGGCGACAAGGCGGGGACGGATCGCGGTCCGCTCACCGAGCCGGGGACGAGTCGTGGCCCGCTCACCGGGCTGCGCGTCCTCGACCTCGCCACCCTGTTCGCCGGACCGCTCGCCGCCACCATGCTCGGCGACTTCGGCGCGGAGGTCATCAAGGTCGAGCACCCGGCCAAGCCCGACCCCTCCCGGGGCCACGGCCCGTCGAAGGACGGCATCGGCCTGTGGTGGAAGCTCCTCGGCCGCAACAAACGCACCATCACCCTCGACCTGTCCAGGCCCGGCGGCCGCGCCACCCTGCTGCGCCTCGCCGCCACCGCCGACGTGATCATCGAGAACTTCCGGCCCGGCACCCTGGAGAGGTGGGACCTGGGCTGGGCGGAGCTGTCGGCCGCCAACCCCCGCCTCGTCCTCGCCCGTGTGACCGCCTTCGGCCAGTTCGGCCCGTACGCGCACCGGCCCGGCTTCGGCACGCTCGCCGAGGCGATGAGCGGCTTCGCGGCGATCACCGGCGAACCGGACTCCCCGCCGACCCTCCCGCCCTTCGGCCTGGCCGACTCGATCGCGGGCCTGGCGACGGCGTACGCCGTCATGGCCGCGCTCCGCGCCCGCGACGCTTCGGGCCGCGGCCAGGTGGTCGACATGGCGATCATCGAGCCGATCCTCACCGTGCTCGGCCCACAGCCGCTCTGGTACGACCAGTTGGGCCACGTCCAGCCCCGCACCGGCAACCGCTCCGCGAACAACGCGCCCCGCAACACCTACCGCACGGCGGACGGCTCCTGGGTCGCCGTCTCGACCTCCGCCCAGTCGATCGCCGAGCGGCTGATGCGGCTGGTCGGACGCCCGGAGCTGATCGAGGAACCGTGGTTCGCGACGGGCGCCGACCGGGCCCGCCACGCGGACGTCCTGGACGAGGCGGTGGGCACCTGGATCGCCCGTCACCGCCGCGCCGAGGTCCTGGACGCCTTCGAGAAGGCGGAGGCGGCGGTGGCCCCGATCCAGGACGTACGGGATGTGATGGAGGACCCGCAGTACGCGGCCCTGGACGCGATCACCACCGTCGCAGACCCCGAACTCGGCCCCCTGCGCATGCAGAACGTGCTCTTCAGGCTCTCCGCCACCCCCGGCGCGATCCGCTGGGCGGGCCGCCCCCACGGCGCCGACACGGACGCCGTCCTCACCGAACTCGGCCTGTCCGAGGCCGAGATCACCAACCTCAGATCGGAAGGCGCCCTATGAGGATCCCGGCCCTCCCGCTCACCTGGCTCTACGCCCCCGGAGACCACCCGGAGGTGGTGGCCAAGGCCCTCGTCTCCGGCGCGGACGTCGTCCTGATCGACCTGGAGGACGCGGTCGCCCCGCACCGCAAGAAGTACGCCCGCGCCGCCACCGCCGAGTTGCTCTCGGACCCTCCCCCGGTCCCGGTCCACGTCCGCGTGAACGCGCTGGACGGTCCCCTCGCCGAGGCGGACCTGAGCACGCTCGCCCCGCTCCCCGGCCTCTCCGGCCTCCGGCTGCCCAAGGTGACCTCCCCCGCCGATGTCGTCCGGGTCGCGGAACGCTCGGCCCCCTCCGAGGGAGGCGCGATCCCCCTGTACGCCCTCCTGGAATCCGCCCTCGGCGTCGAACACGCCTTCACCATCGCCGCGGCCCACCCGGCGGTGCGCGGCATCGGACTGGGGGAGGCGGATCTACGGGCCGACCTGGGCGTACGCGAGGACGCGGGCCTGGACTGGGCCCGCGCCCGGATCGTGGTCGCCGCCCGGGCCGCCGGCCTCGCCCCGCCCACACAGTCGATCTACCCGGACATCCGGGACCTCGAAGGCCTGGCCGCCTCCTGCGCCCACGGGCGCACCCTGGGCTTCCTCGGCCGCGCGGCCATCCACCCCCGCCAGCTCCCGGTGATCGAACACGCCTATCTCCCGACGCCGGCCGAGGTCGAGACCGCCGAGCTCATCGTCAAGGCCGCCGCCACCGAGCCCGGTGCCCAGGCACTGCCCGACGGCAGGTTCGTGGACGCGGCGGTCGTGGCGGGCGCCCGCCGCACGCTGGCGCTGTCCCGCCGGAAATGAGCGACGGGGGCGCCGCGTCCTCGGACGCGGCGCCCCCGTCGACGTACCGGAGGAACTCAGACCTTCTTGGCGGACTCGGCCTCGCCCCTCGCCGCCTCCACAGACTTCTCGGACTCCTCGGGCTCCTCGGCTTCCGGGGACTCCAGGGACTCCTTGGACTGCCCGGGTTCGTCGGACTCGGTGTCCGTCTTCGCGTCGGGCTTCTTGCCGTCGGGCTTCTTGCCGTCGGGCTTCTTGCCGGTCGTCTCGTCGGCCTCGTCGTCGGCCTCGTCGTCAGCCGTGTCGTCGGCCTTGCTGTCGGCCTTGCTGTCGGCGTTCTTGTCGAGGACGACGGCATCTCCGTCGGGGGTGTCCCCGTCCGGCTCGACGACCTCCTCGCGTCCCGGCCGCAGCCGCGCCGACACCACGATGTAGGTCACCGCGAGGAGGAAGACCACCATCGCGGTCCAGTCGTTGAGACGCAGGCCCAGGATGTGGTGGGCGTCGTCGACGCGCATGTACTCGATCCAGCCGCGACCGACGCAGTACGCGGCGACGTACAGCGCGAACGCCCGCCCGTGGCCCAGCTTGAAGCGGCGGTCCGCCCAGATGACGAGGAAGCCGACGCCGATGCACCACAGGGACTCGTACAGGAACGTCGGGTGGTAGTACCCCGGGACGCGCCCGTCCGTGGAGGACGTGATGTGCAGCGCCCACGGCACGTCCGTCGCCTTGCCGTACAGCTCCTGGTTGAACCAGTTGCCCCAGCGCCCGATGGCCTGGGCGAAGACGATGCCGGGAGCGAGGGCGTCGGCCCAGGCGGGGAGCGGGATGCCGCGTCGGCGGCAGCCGATCCACGCGCCCACCGCACCGAGCGCGATCGCGCCCCAGATGCCGAGGCCGCCCTGCCACACCTTGAAGGCGTCCACCCAGTCACGGCCGTCGCTGAAGTACAGCTCGTAGTCCGTGATCACGTGGTAGAGCCGGCCGCCGACAAGGCCGAACGGGACGGCCCACACCGCGATGTCGGCCACCGTGCCGGGCCGCCCGCCTCGGGCGATCCAGCGTTTGTTGCCGAGCCAGACGGCTACGAAGACGCCGATGATGATGCAGAACGCGTAGCCGCGCAGGGGAATGGGGCCGAGGTGCACCACACCGTGCGACGGGCTGGGAATGTAGGCAAGTTCCATGGCAGGGTCGACGCTACCCTGCCGGACCGGACCCACGGCAAGCAGCCCGGCTACGGGTCCATAACAGGGGCCCCGACGGAGGCCGCGACACAGGCCGTGACGGAGGTCGTGACACAGGCCGTGACGGAGGCCACAACTCGGGTCAGGACGTGAGCCACGACATGAGCCGCCCCCGGCCCGTGTCCGAGCCGGGGGCACAGGGCAGACGCGGGGCTCAGGCCTTGTTCTCCGCCTCCACCATCTGCTTGAGCTTCGCCGGGGTCATCGTCTGGTCCTCGTAGATGTTCTTGCCGCCCAGCAGCACGGTCGGCGTGCCCCTGAAACCGCGGCTCTGGAAGGCGGCGTTCGACTTCACGACCCAGCTGTTGTGCGTGCCGTCCTTGACGCACTTCTGGAAGGCGGGGGTGTCCAGGCCGTCGACCTTGCCCGCCAGCTCGATGAGCTTGCTGTCGTTCGAGAAGTCGTCGGTGGTCTCGCTGGGCTGGTTCATGTACAGGACGTCGTGGTAGGCCGTGAACTTTCCGGCGTCCTGGGCGCAGGCCGCGGCGTTGGCCGCGTGCCGGGAGCCGCTGCCTCCCCTGCCGTCGTCGATGAGCGTGACCAGGTGGTATTCCACCCTGAGCTTTCCGGCGTCGACCAGCTCATGGATCGTCGGGCGGTACACCGTCTCGAAGGCCTGGCAGGCCGGGCAGCGGAAGTCCTCCCAGACCGTGAGGGTCGACTTGGCGCCGTCCTTGCCGACGGGGATCGCGAGGCCGTCCTTGCCTGTCGCACCCGAGGGCGACACTGCCGGGCCCGACGCGGCGCTCTTCTTGTCCTTGCCCGAGTTGGCGGCCAAAACGCCCACCACCCCGGCAAGAGCCAGGACACACACCACCGACGCGCCCACGATCAGCGCCCGCCGGCGCTTGTCCGCGGCCTTCTGCTTCTCTCGCTCGACCGCCATCCGCTCGCGGGCGGTGCGCTTTCCGTCACGGTTCTTCTCGCTCACAACCGGCAGAACGAACCGGGGAGGCGCAGCGCGCCTCCCCGGTCCCAGGTCCACCCGTTCGAGTGAGCGGATTGTCCGTTACGTACGCATCAGGACGCGTACGCGGCGGAAGGTGCCTCAGGCCGTGCCGCGCACGCCCTTCGCCAGATCGCCCGCGAGGGCGCGGACCGCGTCGAGGCCCGCGGCCTCGTCCGCCGCGTCCAGCATCCGCTTGACGAAGGCCGAGCCGACGATCACGCCGTCGGCGAAGCCGGCCACCTCGGCGGCCTGCGTGGCGTTGGAGACACCGAGGCCGACACAGACCGGCAGCTCGGTGGTGGCCTTGGTGCGCCGCACCAGGTCCTGGGCCTGGGCCCCCACGGACTCCCGCGTGCCCGTGACCCCCATCAGCGAGGCCGCGTACACGAAGCCGCTGCCCGCCGCGGTGATCTCGGCGAGCCGGGCGTCCTTGCTGCTGGGCGCGACGACGAACACGGTCGCGAGGCCGTGCTTCTCCGCGTGCTCCCTCCACAGCGCCGATTCCTGGACGGGCAGGTCGGGCAGGATGCAGCCCGCGCCGCCCGCCTCCGCCAGCTCCGTGGTGAAGCGCTCGACGCCGTAGCGGTCGATGGGGTTCCAGTACGTCATGACGAGCACCGGCTTCCCGGTGGCCCCGTGCGCCTCGCGGACCGTGCGCATGACGTCGGCGATCTTGACGCCGCCCTTGAGGGCGATGTCGTCGGCGGTCTGGATGACGGGCCCGTCGAGGACGGGGTCGCTGTGCGGCAGACCGATCTCGACGATGTCCGCGCCGCCCTCGAAGACGGCCTTGACGGCCGCGATCCCGCCGTCGACCGTCGGGAACCCGGCCGGGAGGTACGCGATGAGGGCGGAACGCCCCTCCGCCTTCGCGGCGGCGAGGGTGTCGCTCAACAGCTGGATGTTGCCGCTCACTTGGCGTCCCCCTCGATCTCGGCGGTGTCACTGTCGGCGTCCGCCTCGACGACGGCGTCGGCGGCGGTGTCGTACAGGCCGAAGTAGCGGGCGGCCGTGTCCATGTCCTTGTCGCCGCGCCCGGACAGGTTGACGATGATCAGCCCGTCCCTGCCCAGCTCCTTGCCGACCTCCAGGGCCCCGGCGAGCGCGTGGGCGCTCTCGATCGCCGGGATGATGCCCTCGGTGCGGGAGAGCAGGCGCAGGGCCTGCATGGCCGCGTCGTCGGTGACCGCGCGGTACTCGCCGCGGCCGCTGTCCTTGAGGTACGAGTGCTCGGGTCCGATGCCCGGGTAGTCGAGGCCCGCCGAGATGGAGTAGGGCTCGGTGATCTGCCCTTCCTCGTCCTGGAGGACGTACGACCGCGACCCGTGCAGGATGCCGGGTTCACCGGCGGTCAGGGTCGCGGCGTGCTCCCCGGTCTCCACGCCGTGTCCGGCGGGCTCGCAGCCGATGAGGCGTACGTCCGCGTCCGGGATGAAGGCGTGGAAGAGGCCGATGGCGTTGGAGCCGCCGCCGACGCAGGCGATGGCCGCGTCGGGGAGCCGTCCGGCACGCTCCAGGATCTGCCGCCGGGCCTCGACGCCGATGACGCGGTGGAAGTCGCGGACCATGGCGGGGAAGGGGTGCGGCCCCGCGACGGTCCCGAAGAGGTAGTGCGTGTGGTCGACGTTGGCGACCCAGTCCCGGAAGGCCTCGTTGATGGCGTCCTTGAGGGTGCGGGAGCCGGACTTCACTGCGATGACCTCGGCGCCGAGCATGCGCATGCGGGCCACGTTGAGTGCCTGCCGCCGGGTGTCGATCTCACCCATGTAGATCGTGCACTCGAGGCCGAAGAGCGCGCAGGCGGTGGCGGTGGCCACGCCGTGCTGACCGGCGCCTGTCTCGGCGATGACGCGGGTCTTGCCCATCCGCTTGGTGAGCAGGGCCTGACCGAGCACGTTGTTGATCTTGTGGGACCCGGTGTGGTTGAGGTCCTCGCGCTTGAGGAAGACGCGCGCGCCACCGGCGTGTTCGGCGAAGCGGGACACCTCGGTGAGTGAGCTCGGGCGCCCGGTGTAGTTGACGAGCAGGTCGTCGAGCTCGCGGGCGAACTCGGGGTCCGCCTTCGCCTTGTCGTACTCGACGGCGACCTCGTCCACGGCGGCGACCAGCGCCTCCGGGATGAACTTGCCGCCGAACGCGCCGAAGTACCCCTCGGCGGTGGGGACTTGACCCTCGGGGTCGGGAATGAAGAACTCGCTGGGCATGCGGATACCTCGCAGGGGCGACAGCCCCGGTTACAGGTCGGACAGGGGTCACGTCAGTCGCGCACGCACAGGTCGCCCGGACGACACCGTTCGCTTCCCGCCCACCCGCCCGTACCGAGGACGAAGTTCCCGTCGCGACGGCGAGCGGCCGCCACGACGTGGCACGAGGGAGTCGGAGCTGTCAGCTCACCGCGGGGTGCGGCGGGCCCGGAGCGGCGCCTGTACGCG
This sequence comes from Streptomyces sp. NPDC007095, assembly GCF_040634475.1. Lineage (NCBI taxonomy): Bacteria > Bacillati > Actinomycetota > Actinomycetes > Kitasatosporales > Streptomycetaceae > Streptomyces > Streptomyces sp. NPDC007095. Next base: position 1,789 of record NZ_JBEYFS010000188.1, on the reverse strand, counting down.
TGCGCCGGCGGGCCATCGCATGCCGTTGACCTGGCCCGGTTCGTCACCGATGACATACCGCACGCGGCGCCCGTGGACGCGGCGGGCCGGTGCCCGGCAGCCGCGCGGCCGACAGCCGCGGGCGAGGCGGGCGTAGGGATCGCGCACCCCGGCGGCAGCCGCCCGCACGCACGCCACTCCCCCGTCGGGGCGCGAGCCCGGACGGGTGACGGCGGTGGCGTGGAGCGCGCTGTGCACCGGGGTGTCAGCTCCGTCCGTGGCGCAGCGCGGGGTGGGCCCCGGCCGCGACGAGGTCGGCGACTGCCGTCTTCGGGTCGCGGCCGGTGACGAGGGACTCGCCCACCAGGACCGCGTCGGCGCCGGCGTTGGCGTACGCGATGAGGTCGTGCGGCCCGCGGACGCCGGACTCGGCGACCTTGACGAGGCCGGACGGGATCTCGGGAGCGATCCGCTCGAAGGTGGTGCGATCCACCTTGAGGGTCTTGAGGTTGCGCGCGTTGACGCCGATGACCTTCGCGCCGGCGTCCACCGCCCGCTCGACCTCGTCCTCGTCGTGCACCTCGACGAGCGGCGTGAGCCCGATGGACTCGGCGCGCTCGATGAGGGACTCCAGGGCGGCCTGGTCGAGGGCGGCCACGATCAGCAGCGCGAGGTCGGCGCCGTACGCGCGGGCCTCCCAGAGCTGGTACGACGTGACGATGAAGTCCTTGCGGAGCACGGGGATGTCGACCCGGGCGCGGACGGCCTCCAGGTCGGCCAGCGAGCCGCCGAAGCGGCGCTGCTCGGTCAGGACCGAGATGACGGCCGCGCCGCCCGCCTCGTAGTCCGCGGCCAGGGCCGCGGGGTCGGCGATCGCGGCGAGCGCGCCCTTGGACGGGCTGGAGCGCTTGACCTCACAGATGACCTTGACGCCGTCGCCACGCAGGGCGGCCACGCCGTCCTTGGCCGCGGGAGCCTTCGCCGCGCGCTCCTTGAGCTCGTCGAGGCTGACGCGCGCCTGCCGCTCCGCGAGGTCGGCACGGACTCCGTCGATGATCTCGTCGAGCACACTCACGCGAGCGGCCCCCTTCCCTGACGGTGAACGGTTGAGCCTGTCGACCCCAGACCGCCGTCCCGACGGTCATGATGGGTCACTCCGATGGTATCCGGAGGAAGGCCTAGGCATCACATCCGGTTGACGCCGGTCCCACTACCTGGACGTTTGCCATTTGATCAAGGGTGCAGCCAGCCACCGAAGGGCAGGTTCCGGACAACGGTGAAGACCAGGAGCAGCACGCCCGCGCTCCACAGGTGCACGGGCCCGAGGTCGATCCGCAACGGCCGTCCGCGCGCCGAGCGGACCGCCCAGACGGTCCACACCACCGCGAAGACGAAGTAGCCCATGACGGCGAGCGCGTTGTCCGTGAGCGCCGTCGCGAAGTCCCCGTGCACGAAGGCGTGGGCGCTGCGCAGACCGCCGCAGCCGGGGCAGTACAGGCCCGTGTAGCGCTGCAGCGGGCAGACGGGGTAGTGCCCGGGCTGGTTGGGGTCCACGGCCCCGACGTACGCGAAGGCGCCGACGACGGCCGCGAGCGCCCCCGCGGGGACGACGAGCCGCCGCGGCACGACCCGCTCAGCGGGGCGGGGCCGCGTCACCCTCTGGGTTTCGGCGTTCACCCGTCGCATTCTGCCCGTCGCGGGCGTGGCGCGCCCGGGACGGACGCGCGAGAGGCGGGGGCCGGAGGGGGTGCCGGGACGCCGCGAGGGGAGCCCCAACGGGGGAGCGCAGCGCGCCGCCCGCCGCGCGGGC
>NZ_JBEYFS010000187.1:0-24188 GCF_040634475.1 Streptomyces sp. NPDC007095 | reverse complement strand
AAGCCTCACAGCGCCGATGGTACTGCAGGGGGGACCCTGTGGGAGAGTAGGACGCCGCCGAACAAATTTTAGGGAGAACCCCCGTACCGGGAAATTGGTACGGGGGTTTTCTGCGTTCGGGATCAATTTTTTTGGGGCCTCTCGATTGGAGAGGCCCCTTTTTTGTGCCGGTTTACAGCCGTCCCGCTGCCTTGAGTGCCAGACACGCATCCGCGAGGGGCACACGGGGCTGTTGTTCGGCCCTGTGTGCCCCTCGCTCGGTTACTTCAGGCGGGACGACGCGACGATCGAGACGATGTGCGCGGGGACGAGCAGCCAGACGATCGCCGTCACGGCCACGGTCACGATCTTCGTCGCCGTCAGGTCGCCGAGCGCCAGGTCGACGATCGCCGTCACGAGCAGCAGGATGGTGCACTCGATGCCGTTGACCAGGCGGTGAAGGCCGACCGCGGAGGTGAGGCGGCGGACCCGGGCGAGGCCGCTGGAGCGCGGAACGACGGACTGGTCGGTGGCCTTCTCCATGCCGCTGTCGGAGCGGGCCACGTGGACGAGGTCGGAGGACGACTTCAGGAGCAGCACGCCGATCGCGGCCGCCAGGCCGGCCACCAGGTAGAGGTTCAGGCCGAGTTCGGCGGCGCGGATGCCCATGCCGACCATGACGGCGGCGTCGGCCAGGTAGGCGCCGAGGCGGTCCAGATAGACGCCGAGCGGGCTGAACTGGCGTCGCCAGCGGGCCACTTCGCCGTCCACGCAGTCCAGCAGCAGATACAACTGCATGAAGAGGACGGACAGTACGGCGCCGCCCAGGCCGGGGACGACCAGGGCGACTCCGGAGAGTACGCCCGCGAGGACCATGACCGTCGTGATCTGGTTCGGCGAGACGCGGGTGCCCAGCATCTGGCGGGTCACCCGCAGGGAGAGCGATCGCATGTAAAGGCGGCCGGCCCAGTGTTCCGCCCTGCTCTCCAGCTTGCCCGCGGGGTGGATGACCTCGCGGAGTTCCTCTAGTTGGACCTTGGTCATGCGGCTTTCTCCCCTGGGATCAATGTGAGTACAGGGAAGAGCATGACGGGGTCCCGGACGGCGGGGATCGGCAGGGTGGAATTGAGATGAGCGGCGTCGGACGCGGAGACTACGGTGGGCTCCATGAACCATGCAATTCGCTCCATAGGCGCCGACGAGTGGCCCGCGGTCAAGGAGTTGCGGCTTGCCGCCCTGAAGGACCCCGTGGCGCATCTCGCGTTCCTGGAGACCTACGAGCAGGCGGCGGCCCGGCCCGACTCGTTCTGGCAGGAACGGGCGGCAGGGGCCGCCGAGGGGGACGGGGCGCGGCAGTTCGTCGCGGTCGGACCGGACGGGGTGTGGGGCGGCTCCGTGGTCATGCTGGTCGAGAAGGCCGGGCAGCGGGACTTCTTCGATGCCGTGATCGAGCAGGAGCAGGGGCATCTGGTGGGTGTCTTCGTGCGGGCCGAGCACCGGGGGAGCGGTGTGACGGACGCGCTCGTCGACGGCGCACTCGCCTGGGCCTGGGAGCGCGGGCTTGAGCGTGTACGGCTGTTCGTGCACGAGAAGAACGGGCGCGCCGAGGCCTTCTACCGCAAGGCGGGGTTCGTGCCGACCGGGGGATCTGTGGCATCCGAGGGGAACGAGGGGACCCGGGATCTGGAGTTTGTGATCGCCAGGCCGTAGGTGCCGCCAGGTACTGGGTGTCGTCGGTCCTACGCGTGGTCAGACGGGGAGTTCGTGCTGGGGCCAGCGGGCCCTGGCCTGTTCCTGGGAGCGGAGGAGGGCCAGGGTGGGCAGGCCCTGGTCGGCTCCGGTGGCGAGCAGCTCCGGGAGCTGGGGGAGCGGGGCCACCGCGGCGACGTCGTCCAGGACGAGCGTAAGTGGTGGGTCGAGGCGACCGGAGGATGACCGTTCGGCCATGCGCCGGCCGCGCTCGACCACGCTTGAGGCGAGGGCCGTCAGGAGCGGCATCGTGCCGGGGGTCGCCTTGGGGTCCTCGATGGGTTCACCGACCACATAGAGCGTGCCCCCTTCGTTGACGAAGGAATCCAGTGTGAGGGAGTCACTTCGGTTCGGGGTGCAGGATTCGCGGACGTTGACCGTGGAGAGGGCGGACAGGGCGCGGGCCGTCAACTCCTGCGCTATGTCGCGGCGTTCCGGGTGCGAGCTGAGGGCGGCCTCGAGTTCGCCCGCCGCGCCGGAGGCAGCCTTGGGGTTCGTGCGGAGGGCTCGTACGGCGTCCTGTACCTGGCTGCCCTGGGCCCAGCGGTGGACGTGGCGGAAGGCCTTGCCCTCCACCGCGGCGGCGTGCAGATAGCTGCGCAGGAGCGTTTCGGCGACGTCTGCCATGGCCTGGTCGACCTTGGCGGTGGGGCGGACGGGGCCGAGGAGGGCGGTGGCTCTTGACGCGGCCGTCGCCTTGTCCTCGCAGCCGGTGGAGGGGGACCAGTGGAGGCGGGCCGGGGTGTCGCAGAGGTGGGAGGGGTCGTAGAGGAGGACGGGGCCGAGTTTGGCTCTGGCGTCCTTGGTCTCCGACCAGATGGCGGGGTTGGAGGTGACCACCAGGGCGGGGCCGTCCGCGTCTCGTACGGCTTGAGTTGCGGTGGTGTGGCGGGTTGCCGGTGGTGCGAGGATGAGCGCGGCTGTGGCGCGATTTCTTTCCCACCCAGCCACCCGTTGACTGTCCGCTGCCAAGGTGGCCGAGGCGGGCTGCTGCGGTTCCGTCTCTGCGGGTGGCAGCTCCGTCGGTGCCGGCGCCGGGCGCTGCACCGGAACCTCAAGTTGCGCCGGGGTTGGTTCAGGTACCGGAGCGGGGATCGGCGCCGGCGTCGGTCTCGCGTACGCCCCCGCCTTCCGTCTCGCCCGGACCGTACGCCACCGTACCCACGTCCCCATCACGAAGATGGTCAGCACGACCAGCACCATCAGCTGGCCGATGAACAGGCCCCAGAAGAGCCCGTATCCCGAGAGCTGGTCCGCGGGGGTGTCCGGCCAGGCGCCCGTCACGTCGTGCGGGTGCCCGATCAGATGCCGCAGGGCCAGGGGCGTCCGGGCGAAGGTGACCGTGTTCGGCCAGGCGCCGTGGGCGAACCATCCGGCGAGCCCCGTGGCCGACCAGATCAGGAAGGTCATGCCGAGCAGGAAGGCGAGCACCCCGACCAGCAGGCCGTCCGGGATGCCGCCCTCGCTCTCCGCCTTGCGGCGGTCCCGCGCGTTCCGGCTCATCTCACGCCACCGTGGACTCGGACGAACCGTCGAGATCGGCGAGGTGCTGCTCCACGAAGGCCGCGGCGCGTTCCTCGGCCTCCAGTTCGGCGGCACGCAGCGCGTCGTCGGCGAGGTGGTCGGCGGAGGACTCGGTCATGGCGCGGTCGGTGAAGACGAGGGGGCGTTCGGTCTCGGTGATGAGGTGTTTGACCACCTGGACGTTGCCGTTGACGTCCCAGACGGCGATGCCGGGGGTCAGGGTCGGGATGATCTCGACGGCCCACCGGGGCAGGCCGATCACCCGGCCCGTCGCCCGTGCCTCGTCCGCCTTCTGGGCGTAGATCGTGCGGGTGGACGCCATCTTCAGGATCGCGGCCGCCTCCTTGGCCGCCGCGCCGTCCACCACGTCGGACAGGTGGTGGACCACCGCCACGAAGGACAGGCCCAGGCGTCGGCCGAACTTCAGCAGGCGCTGGAAGAGCTGGGCCACGAAGGGGCTGTTGATGATGTGCCACGCCTCCTCCACCAGGAAGATGCGCTTCTTGCGGTCGGGGCGGATCCAGGTGTGTTCCAGCCACACGCCGACGATCGCCATCAGGATCGGCATGGCGATGGAGTTGCGGTCGATGTGGGACAGGTCGAAGACGATGAGCGGGGCGTCGAGGTCGATGCCCACGGTCGTGGGGCCGTCGAACATGCCCCTGAGGTCACCGTCGACCAGACGGTCGAGGACCAGGGCGACGTCAAGGCCCCACGCCCGTACGTCGTCTATGGCGACGTTCATCGCCTCGGCCGACTCCGGCTCGGGGTGCCGTAGCTGCTCGACGATGTCCATCAGTACGGGCTGGCGCTCGACGATCGTCTCGTTGACATAGGCGTGCGCGACCTTGAGGGCGAAGCCGGACCGCTCGTCGAGGCCGTGGCCCATCGCGACCTCGATGATCGTGCGCAGCAGGGCCAGCTGGCCCGTCGTCGTGATCGCCGGGTCGAGCGGGTTGAGGCGGATGCCCATGTCCAGGGCCGCTGTCGGGTCCAGGCGGATGGGCGTTATTCCCAGCTCTTCCGCGATGAGGTTCCACTCGCCGACGCCGTCCTCGCCCTGTGCGTCGAGCACGACGACCTGGCGGTCGCGGAAGCGCAGCTGGCGCAGGACGTAGGTCTTCTCCAGCGCCGACTTGCCGTTGCCGGACTCGCCGAGCACCAGCCAGTGCGGCGCGGGGAGCTGCTGGCCGTACAGCTGGAAGGGGTCGTAGATGTAGCCCTTCCCGGAGTACACCTCGCGCCCGATGATGACGCCCGAGTCGCCGAGGCCGGGTGCGGCGGTCGGCAGATAGACCGCCTGGGCCTGGCCCGTGGAGGTGCGGACCGGCAGGCGGGTCGTCTCGACCTTGCCGAAGAGGAAGCCCGTGAAGGCGTCTGTCGCGGCGGACAGCGGATCCCGCATCAGAACATCAGCTCCTACCTGCGGATTCCGGTGGCGAACGGCAGTGTGTTGACGAAGGCACGGTGGTGCTCGCGGTCGCACCATTCCAGCTTCAGATACGACTTTCCGGCGGAGGCGCGGATGGTGCGCTTGTCGCGGGCGAGGGCCTCCGGGGAGCGGGAGCTGACCGTGATGTAGCCGACGAGGTTGACGCCCGCCGCGCCGCTCGCGAGGTCCTCGCCGCGCTGGTCCAGGCGGTTGTGGGAGGCGATGTCGCGGGGGTCGACCGTGCGGTTCATCTTCAACTGGCGGCTGGCCTCGGCGTCGTCGTTCGTCTTCTCCGTCAGCATGCGCTCGATGGCGACCTCGGTGGGTTCGAGGTCCATCGTGACGGCGACGGTGCGGATGACGTCCGGGGTGTGGACCAGGAGCGGGGCCAGGAAGTTCACGCCGACCGGGGTCATCGGCCATTCCTTCACCCAGGCCGTGGCGTGGCACCAGGGGGCGCGGGTGGAGGACTCGCGGGTCTTCGCCTGGAGGTAGGTGGGTTCCATGGCGTCGAGCTCGGCGGGCCAGGCATTACGTTTCGTCATCGCCTGGATGTGGTCGATCGGGTGGTCGGGGTCGTACATGGAGTGCACGAGGGAGGCCAGGCGCCCCTGACCGAGCGGCTGGCGTACGCGGATGTCGGCTTCCTGGAGGCGCGAGCAGATGTCGGTCAGCTCGCGGGCCATGACGACGGCGAGCCCGGCGTCGCGGTCCAGTTTCTTGCCGCCCTGGGGACGGGCGGCGCGCGCCATGGCCTGGGCCTCGGCGGCGAGTTCACGGTTGTAGTGCATGCACGCGACGAGGTAGGCGCGGTGCTGCTCGCTGCTGGTGGACACCATGGACTGGAGCTGGTCGTAGGACTGCTGGAGCCAGGCCGGTGCCTTCTCGTCCCCGCGCTGGGAGACGTCCTTGGCGTGGGCGTCCGGGTCGGCGGGGAGGGTGCGGGCGAGCATCTGGAGGCGGGTGACGAAGCCGTCGCCGTTCGCCACGTGCTTGAGCAGCGTGCCGAAGCGGTCGACGAGGGCCTCCTGGTCCTCGCTGTCGCGCAGGCCGACGCCCGGGCCCTCGATCTCGATCGCGGCGGTGACGGTGCGGCGGTCGGCGTGCAGGAGTACGGCGATCTCGTCGGGGCCGAAGGGGGCCGCGAGCCAGGAGATCCGGCCGATGCCGGGCGGCGGCCCGATCTCGACCTCCTTGCCGTCGAGGCGTGTACCGGCCTCCTGGACGCTGCTGCGGTACGCCGTGCCGCGGCGCAGGTTGCGCTTGTAACTGCGGTTGATCTCGAACCACTTGTAGAACGTGCGGCGCTTGTACGGGACGTACACCGCGGCGATGGCCACCAGCGGGAAGCCCATCAGCAGCACGATCCGCAGGGACAGGACGGGGACGAGCAAGCCGCACATCATGCCGAGGAACGCGCCCGCGATGATGAGCGCGATCTCGCCGGACTCGCGGTTCCGGCCGACGATCGCGTTCGGCCGGGCGCGGCCGATCAGATATGTACGGCGGGGCGTGACCGGATGGGACACGTGGGAATCGGTCGTCAACGCCCTTCACCTCCCGTGCGGTTGCTGCTGCTGTTGCGGGTGTTGCCGGTACGTGGTGGGGGTGCGGCGGAGGGGACAGATCCGCCGCCTCCGTTCGGCGTACGGGTGCTGTGGGCGGACACGCCTCCGGAGACGGGGTTCGCGGGGCGCGGCTGGCTGTTGCCGCCGCCTGCGCCGCCTCCGCCGTTGTTGTCGGCGCGGGTGCTGTGGGTCTTGATGCCCTGGGCGACCAGGGTGGCGGGGGAGCTGATCACGGCTGCGGCCTTGCCTTCGGCGCCCTGCATGATGCGGTTGTTGCGGCCGCCTGCGATCTCGTCGCCGAAGCCGGGGACGAAGCGGTAGATCATCGCGCTGGCGAAGATGGCGAGCAGGATGATCGCGAGGCCGGAGACGACGGCGGAGAAGGAGTCCGGGCCGCCGTTGGTCGACAGCGCGCCGGCGAGACCCAGCACGATCACGATGACCGGTTTGACCAGGATGACGGCGATCATGATGCCGGCCCAGCGGCGGACGTGGCCCCACAGGTTCTTGTCGACGAGCCCGGCGTAGACCACGGTGCCGAGCAGGGCGCCGACGTACAGCAGGGCGGCGCGGATGACGAGCTCCAGCCACAGGACGCCTGCCGCCAGGATCGACACCAGGGAGACGACGATCAGCATGATCGGGCCGCCGCCGATGTTCTCGCCCTTGGCGAGGGCGCCGGAGAAGGTGCCGAAGAAGGTGTCGGTCTGGTTGCCGGTGGTCTTGGCGAGGACGTCGGTGACGCCGTCGCTGGCCGAGACGACGGTGTAGAGGATCAGCGGGGTGAACGCCGACGCCAGCACCGTGAGCCAGAGGAAGCCGATCGCCTCGGAGATCGCGGTGCCGAGGGGGACGCCTCGTACCGCCCGCTTCGCCACGGCCAGCAGCCACAGGAGGAGGGTGAGGATGGTGGACGCCGCGAAGACCACGGCGTACTGCTGGAGGAACTTCTGGTTCGTGAAGTCGACGTTCGCCGTGTCCTTGACCGCCGCGGAGAGCTTGTCGATGGTCCAGGACGCGGCCTCGGCGCAGCCCTTGGCCAGCGAGGAGAGGGGGTCGAGCGTGGACGTGGTACCGGGGTCGGGGGTACCGCCGTTGGTGCTGCCCTTTTCGCAGTACTTCTTGGCCTCGCCGACGATGAGCTTGCACGAGTCGGTCGAGGCGCTCGCGCTTGCACTGGGACCGGGGCTCGAGTTCGGCGTCGGGCTCGGTGGAGCGGCGTAGGCATGGGACGCCAGCAGAACAACCGCGGTCTGTACGGCCGCGACGGCGCCGGTGAGCCTGAGTACACGGCGCGGGCTACCGGGCATAAGTGAACCCTCCGTACTCCTCGATGACCTTGCTGATCTCGTCGGAGGTGGCGGCCTTGTCGTCGCCGGGGACCGGGGCGGGGCCGTCCTTCTGCGAGTCGGTGACGATCTTCCAGTCCCCGCCGGACCACTGGAGCTCGAAGGTCCACGTCTTCCAGGTCGAGGTGACGGGGTCGGTCGAGTTCTGCGCGGACATTCCGATGAGGCCCAGGTACCAGACCGACACCTTGGCGTCGGTGGCGCTGTACTGCTCGACCTTGCTGCCGACGGGGATCGTGCGGGAGACGAAGGTGCTGCCCTGCGGCGCGTTGCCGGCCGCGTCGAGTCCCAGTTTGTTGAGGAAGTTTGTCGAGTAGGCGTCGTCCAGCGGGCCCTGGAGACGGCCGGCCGCGGCGGAGGTGTAGAGGGTGTCGACCAGACTGTGCCGACTGGCCTTCTGGAACATGCTCGTCGACCCCAGCGCGACCGCGTAGTTCGCCGCCGCGCTCTGCGCACCCTGCTCGCTGTGTGCGAACCCCGTGGGGATGCCCCCCGTGTTCGTGTCCACCGGGCGTTGGCCCGAGGGGGCCGTGGGGGACGTTCTGGTGGCGTTGCCGCCTCCGTTGCCGGTTCCGGAGGAGGAAGAGGAATCGTCTCCTCCACGGTTCGCGAAGGCGATGGCCGCGATGAGGAGGACGACGACGCCGACCACCGTCACCAGGCTCCGCGAGGAGGATCGGCCGCGGCGGGCGCCGCCGTAGACGTCTCCGGGGCGGTCGGGGAGGCGGGTCCGGGTCTGGCCCGTCCCCCCGTATCCGCCGTCGTCGCCGCGGGAGCCGTCCCCGTATCCGGGTTCGTCACCGAGACTCATGTCGCGTACGCCCCCTCAACCTCTTCCTGAACCGCGTAGTACGACGGTAGCCGTGCTGGTTCCCGCGCGGACGCGGTGTGGTGACTCGACATCAGGGAAACGCAACCTCAGCCGGTGGGCACGACGGACGGGTGGGTCGGACAGGAAAGGAGGAGATGAGGTGAGGAGCCGGGTGCCCGGCCGAAGCTAGACGGCCATGCCGTACACGATGGTGAAGAGCGTGCCGAGGGAGCCGATGATGAAGACTCCGGTGAGGCCCGCGATGATCAGACCCTTGCCCTGTTCGGCGCTGAACGTGTCGCGGAGCGCCGTCGCTCCGATGCGTTGCTTCGCCGCTCCCCAGATCGCGATCCCGAGGCAGAGCAGGATGGCGACGGCCATCACGACCTGGATCATCGTCTTGGCCTCGTTGCCCAGGCTGCCGAAGGGACCCCAGTCCGGGGCGATTCCGCCGATGATTGTGGTGATGTCGCCCTTGTCGGCTGCGAAAAGCATGTAAGTCACCGCCCCTAGTGGGTAGTTCTGCACCCCCTGCCACTGTGCGCAGAGGTCGGGCCCATTCTCGCCGACAATGCCGCTGTCGTATGTCGACTTGGCGTCATTGATTGGCGGTTTTCGTACGAATCCCTTGTCACCGGCGTACGCGGGCCCCTTTCGGGAGGCGTGCGACGGTATGCAAAGAGTCGTATGGTCACTCTGTGTATCACGGCTGGTCACGCCGGGCAATGAAGTCGAACCGGAACCTGTGGTGTGGTTCCGTCGTTAACCCCTTCTACGACGAGTGCGGGGCGGTCGCCCCGCCGCTCCTCGCAGCATCCCTGCGTGCCCGTCGCGTTTCTGACGGGTTGTCGAGCCGATGTTCTCCGGGTCGCGCGTCCGCCCGATGTGGACGCGTGGCCGCTGCCCCGAAGGCTATCCCCGTCGCCGTGGCGCACGGAAACGGGCCGCGGCTGGTTGCCGCGGCCCGTTCCCCGCACTGCCGGAGGATCCCCACGTCCTCCCCGGCAGTTCCCCCCGCTTTCCCGGCAGTTCCCCCCGATTTCCCGTGCTTTCGGGGGCTTTACGTTTCTCCGGCGGGTCAGCCGGTGAAGGCCGAGACTCCCTCCGGGGTGCCCCAGCCGGTCGGGCCGTCGTAGCCCGACTTCGCGGTGCACAGGTAGCTGGAGCCGCAGCTGCCGTTGCTGCCGGAGGTGACGTCGTTGAGGGCCGAGGTGCCGGCCGACGCGTAGGGGAAGGACGCCGGGTAGGAGCTGCTGGAGGGGGTGCCGCCGAGGGCGTACACGCCGGCGATGATCGGCGAGGACGCGCTCGTACCGCCGAAGGTGTACCAGCCGGCCGTGACCCCGTAGGAGTCGTAGACCGAGACGCCGGTGGCCGGGTCGGCGACGGCCGAGACATCGGCGATGGTCCGCTTCGAGCAGCCGGTGTCCGTCTGCCAGGTCGGCTTCGCGTCGTAGGCGGAGCAGCCGGAGCCGGTGCCCTCGGTGCTGCTGGTCTCCCAGACGCTCTCGGTCCAGCCGCGGCTGTTGGAGCTGGTGGACAGGGCGGTGCCGCCGACGGAGGTCACGTACTTGGAAGCGGCCGGGTACTCGGCGCCGTAGGCGGAGTCACCGGCGGAGACGGTGATGGCGACGCCGGGGTGGTTGAAGTACGAGGTGTCGTAGGAGGTGTCGGAGGAGGACTCCGAGCCGCCGTAGCTGTTGGAGACGTACTTCGCGCCCAGGGTGACGGCCTCGTTCACCGCCTTGCCGAGGTTGGCCATGGTGGCGGAGGTGGCCTCGACGAGCAGGATGTTGCAGTTCGGGCAGATGGCGCTGGCCATGTCGACGTCGAGGGAGATCTCCTCGGACCAGCCGGCGTCACTGGAGGGCAGGGAGGTCGTCGAGCCGGTCTGGCTGACCTTCTTGAAGCAGCCGTTGGCCGTGGTGCAGGCTGACAGGCCGTAGTACGAGCGGTACTTGGCGAGGTCCGCCTCGGCGTTCGGGTCGTTGTACGCGTCGACGATCGCGATCGTCTCGCCCGAGCCGTTGGAGGCGGCGGCGGAGGTCAGGCCGTAGGCGCTCTGGAGGTTGCTCGGACCGTACCCGGACGGGGTGGCGGCGTCGGCGGCCTTGGGAGTGACGGTGTCCGCGTGGGCGTTGGCCTTCTGGAAGGCGGTCGTGCCGCCGGTGACCCGCAGCGCCTTGCAGGCCATCTGGCCCTTCGCGGGGGTGGAACAGGCCGGGCTCCACGTCACCTTGGAGGAGGTGGTGGCGGTCGTCGAGGTGGCCTTGGCTGCCGGGGCGGCGTTCGCGGGGCCCGCGGCGCCGAAGCCGGCGAGGACGAGAGCCGCGGTGCCGACGGTGGCCGCTCCGATACGGCGCCACCTGCCGCGTATGGCGGGTCTTGCGGGCTCTTGGGGATTCGAGGTACGCAACGGACAGCCTCCTGAGAGTGTTTGACAGGGGCAGTGCGGGTGCGCCGCCGGTGCGGTGTCCCCGGCGGAGGGCCGAGCGGCCCGCCGATGACCATCCTCTTGTTGAGTACGTGACAACAAGAGCCGTCTGGAATCCTGACTTCCGCATTACTGAACGAGGCCGCCGCGTTACTCCTCGATGGCCGCTCGATGGACTGCGGCTGAGCGCCGCTTGACTCAACTCACAGGTGGGTCAAGGGATTTGCCAAAGTTTCCGACCGGCTGGGCACAATGGCGAACGGGCCGCGGCAGGCTGCCGCGGCCCGTCTCAGACGCCGCCGGTGGATCCCCACTTGATCCGTCGCCCGGCGGCTCCGTGCCGTGCGGAGGGAAGCGATCAGCCGGTGAAGGCCGAGACTCCCTCCGGGGTGCCCCAGCCGGTCGGGCCGTCGTAGCCCGACTTGGCGGTGCAGAAGTAGCTCGTGGAGCAGGAGCCGTTGCTGCCCGACGTCACGTCGTTGAGCGCGGACGTGCCGGCTGAGCCGTACGGGAACTCCGCCGGGTACGAGCCGCTGGACGGGGTGCCGGCCAGGGCGTACACGCTCGCGATGATCGGCGAGGAGGCGCTGGTGCCGCCGTAGGTGACCCAGCCGGTGCCGTCGCCGTAGGTGTCGTAGACCGAGACGCCGGTGGCCGGGTCGGCGACGGCCGAGACGTCCGCGATCATGCGCTTCGAGCAGGAGGTGTCGGTCTGCCAGGTCGGCTTCGCGTCGTAGGCGGAGCAGCCGGAGCCGGTGCCCTCGGTGCTGCTGGTGTTCCACACCTTCTCGGTCCAGCCGCGGCTGTTGGAGCTCGCGGAGAGGGCGGTGCCGCCGACGGAGGTCACGTACTTGGAGGCGGCCGGGTACTCGGCTCCGTAGCCCTCGTCGCCCGCGCTGACCGTGATGGCGACGCCCGGGTGGTTGAAGTACGAGCTGTCGTAGGAGGTGTCGGAGGAGGACTCCGAGCCGCCATAGCTGTTGGAGACGTACTTCGCGCCGAGCTTGACCGCCTCGTTCACCGCGGTGCCGAGGTTGGCCATGGAGGAGGACTTCGCCTCGACCAGCGTGATGTTGCAGTTGGGGCAGACGGCGCTGGCCATGTCGAGGTCGAGCGAGATCTCGCCGGCCCAGCCGCTGTCGGCGGAGGGGAGGGAGGTCGTGGAGCCCGTCTGGCTGACCTTCCTGAAGCAGCCGTTGGCGACGGTGCAGGCCGACAGGCCGTAGTACGAGCGGTACGCGGCGAGGCCGGAGGCCGCGTTCGGGTCGTCGTAGGCGTCGACGATCGCGATGGTCCTGCCCGAGCCGTTGGAGGCGGCGGCGTCGGTCAGGCCGTAGGCGTCCTGGAGGTCACTGGGGCCGTAGCCGGTGGGGGAGTCGGCGGCGGCCTTGGGGGTGACGGCGTTCGCGTGGGCGTTGGCCTTCATGAAGGCGGTCGTGCCGCCGGTCACGCGCAGCGCGTTGCAGGCCATCTCCCCCTTCTTCTTCGGCTCGGCACAGGAACGGGTCCAGGTGACCTTGGTGGAACCGGCCTTGGCGGCGGTGGCCTTGCTCGCGACGGTCTTCGTCGCGGTCGTGCCGGCCGCCGCGCTCGCGTCGACGGCGGTGCCGAAACCGGCCACCAGGAGGGCGGCGGTGGCGGCGGCCGCGGAGCCGATGCGGCGCCAGTTGGTGCGTGCGGCCGATCTGTCGCCGGGTGTGGGGGACGTGGGGGGTATGGGGGGTGTAGTACGCAACGTACAGCTCCTGAGAGAGGTTGACAGGGGCGGTGCGGGTGCTGTCGCCGTCGGTGTGGTGCCCCGGCGGCCGGGCCGTGTGACCCGCGTAGACAGTCGCTTGTTGAGTACGCGACAAACAAGAGAGGTCTGGAATTCTGACTTCCGCCATACCGAACCCGGGTGATCGGGTTACCCCTCAATGGCTCCTCGATGGCTGGAAGTTGACGTCGGCTTGACTCGCTTCGCGGATCGGTCGTGCATCGGGCGAGGCGCGGGTGGTGACCGCGGAAGCCGCCGCCCGTGGGGCCGCGGATCGTACGACCGCGGCGTACACGGGGGCGGCGCCGGCCGAGTGACGACGGGGGGCCGCCGACTGTCCCGGGGGCTCGCGTCAGCCCACGGCCGCGGCCAGGACCGAGGCCGTGGCGGCGACGAGGGGGCTGTCCGCGGCGGCGTCCTGCGCGGGTTTGGTGCTGAGGACGGCGAGGGCCACGGGGGCTCCGTCCGGGGTCCAGGCGATGCCCACGTCGTTGCTGGTGCCGTAGTCGCCGGTGCCGGTCTTGTCGGCGATCGTCCAGTCCTCGGGCAGGCCCGCGCGGAAACGGTCGCCGCTGGTGGTGTTGCCGAGCAGCCACGTCGTCAGGCGGTCGCGGTCCCGGTAGTGGAGCGCGTCGCCGAGGACGAGCCGGGCGTACGTGCCGGCGATGGCACCCGGGGTGGTCGTGTCCTCCACCCGCCAGGGCTCCGCCGTGTTCAGCTCCGGCTCCCAGCGGTCCAGGCGGGTCTTCGGGTCCCCGAGCGAGCGGCAGAAGCGCGTGATCGCCGTAGGGCCGCCCAGCTCGCGGAGCAGCAGGTTGGCCGCCGTGTTGTCGCTGTAGCGGATCGCCGCGCCGCACAGTTCCCCGACGGTCATGCCGCCTGCCAGGTGCTCCGGCTCACCCGTCTTCGGTGAGTACCCGGCCAGGTCCGCCACCGTGTAGTGGATGCGCCGGGCGAGTGTCTCCCCGTGCCGGTCCAGATCCCGCAGCACGGCCGCCGCCGCGAGCGTCTTGAACACCGAGCAGATGGGGAAGCGTTCCGCCGCGCGGTGGCGCACGGTGGCCTTCGTCCTCAGGTTGTACGCGAACGCGCCGATCCTCGCCCCGTGTCGCGCCTCCAGCTCTCGCAGCCGGGTGCGGGTGTCCCGGTGTCGGGGATCCTCCGCGTACGCCGGTCCCGCGCCGAGCGCGAGGGCGGCGGCGGTGGTGGTGGCCGCGGTGAGCAGGGTGCGGCGTGTTGTCGTGGTCCCTAAGATCTCTCGTCCTCCAGTCCTTCCACGAAGTGGTCGAACTCGCCCGCCTGTACGCCCAGGACGAAGGCGTCCCACTTCTTCTGAGTGGTAGTGACGATGTTGGTGGGGTCGCTGGTTTCGCGGATGTGGACCAGGTCGTCGGCGCCGAAGGCGAGTTCGATCCAGGGGCCGGGGCCGGACGCGTCGTCCGGGGCGGCGCGGACCCAGTGGAGGTCCGGGGGGATGTCAGCCACGGGAGGCTTCCTTAGGGGTGAGGAGGCGGGCGTGGAAGGTGGCGGGCGTGGCGGTGGGTGTCTCGGTCCCTTTCACAGATCGTGGATCAGCTTGTGGATGAAGTCTCGCGAGTGTTCGGGCGCGAGGGACACCGATTCCATCCGGTCGAGGAGGGCGCGGTACATCTGCAACTGGGCTTCGGCGTCGAGGAGCACCGGACCGTGGGACTGGTCGAGGTGCACGGTGTCGAGCTGGGGGACCGGTCCGCCGGCGTAGAGGACCGACTGGCCGGAACCGGGGAAGGATCCGGTGGTGAACGGGATCACCCTGAGGGTGATGTGGTCCCGCTCGCTCATGTCCAGCAGATGCCGCAACTGGGACTTGGCCACGGTGAGGCCGCCGAACCGCATGCGCAGGGCCGCCTCGTGGATGATCGCCACCAGAGTGGTCGGGGCGTCTTCGAAGAGGACGGTCTGGCGCTTGACGCGGAACGACACCCGGTGCTCGATCTCCGGTGGTGAGAGCTCGGGCACGACGTGCCGGAACAGCTCACGGGCGTGATCGGTGGTCTGGAACAGGCCCGGGACGTGCATCGTGGCCGCGGTACGCAGCCGGCTGGCGTGGTGCTCCACCTCGGCGAGGTCCAGCAGAGCGGCGGGCAGGATCTCGCGGTACTCCTCCCACCAGCCGCGCGAGCGCTCGGTGGTCATGGTGCTGAGCGCGTCGACGAGGGCCTTGTCCGAGCAGTCGTAGTGGCAGGCGAGCGCGCGCACCCGTTCGGCGCTCACGCCCACACGCCCGGCCTCCATGTTGCTGACCTGGGTCTGCTTGATGCCCATGAGCTGACCGGCCCCGGTGGCGGTCAGGCCCGCGCGCTCCCGGAGTTTGCGCAGCTCCGCGCCGAAGCGGAGTTGGCGACCTGTCGGGTTGCTCCTCACGGGCGCCTCCGTCTCCTGGATGCCACCGGTCGCCCGGACGAGTGGTGGTCAACCCGGTGCCTGCAAACCGGTGAATGAGTTTACCGCTGGCCACTACTTTCTTACCTGAGCGCCTCGCCCCCTCCGAACCGTCAGAACCGTTCGAGCCGTTCGAGCCGTTCGAACCGTCGGATCCGCAAGTCCCGGCCGGGTTCGGCGATGTTCGTCCACAGGCTGTGGGCAATGTGGGGGGAAATGTGGAGGGTCGAGTGTGTGTGCGAGGGCCGGGGATGGGCCGTACGGTGGACCTGCCGTCGTGACTCCGTTGGCTCCCACCGGTGACTCATAGGAGATTCTCAGTGTGGTTCCAGGATTTTTCTTAATTCCGTGGGCCAGAGTGTGAACCGATGAAGCGCACCACTCGTCCCCCCGGCAACCGGCGGAACGCTTTGTTCGTCGTGGTCGTGATGCTGGCCGTCACGTCCGCGTCCGTGGCGTCCGCCGATGACGGCCCCGGGCCGTTCGGCGTGACCGTGCAGGCCGACACGAACAAGGCGAGCGCCCGTGTGGGCGCCTTGTTCGGCGCGGGTGACGGCCTGAGCGGGCACTTCTGCACCGCCTCCGTCGTGCACAGCGAGAAGCGGGACCTCCTGGTGACCGCCGCACACTGTCTTGACGGGGGCGGAAAATTGCGGTTTGTCCCGGGCTATCGGGACGGCAAGGCGCCGTACGGGATCTGGGACGTCAAGAAGACCTTCGTCGGTGACGCCTGGACCGGCGGTCAGGACGAGGACAGCGACGTCGCCTTCGCCGAGGTCGCCAAGCAGGGCGCGAAGGGCATCGAGGACGTCGTCGGCGGGAACGCCCTCGCCACGGGGCGGGAGACCGGGGCCACCGCCGTCACGGTCACCGGCTACCCCAGTACCCTCGACGCGCCGATCACCTGTACGAACAAACCGACCGTCCACAGCCGCACCCAGCAGCGCATCGAGTGCCCCGCCTTCGCCGGCGGCACCAGCGGCAGCCCCTGGGTGAACGGCGACGGGGCGGTCGTCGGGGTCATCGGCGGCCACGAGGCGGGCGGGGACACCGACGACGTCTCGTTCAGCATCGTCCTCGGGAAAGAGGCCGCGACGCTGTACAAGGCGGCGCGCAAGGCGGGTTAGGGGCGCGCCGGGACGGGTTAGGGGCGCGCGGGACGGGTTCGGAGTGTGCGGG
This sequence comes from Streptomyces sp. NPDC007095, assembly GCF_040634475.1. NCBI lineage: Bacteria > Bacillati > Actinomycetota > Actinomycetes > Kitasatosporales > Streptomycetaceae > Streptomyces > Streptomyces sp. NPDC007095. The sequence goes on along the minus strand of NZ_JBEYFS010000187.1, from coordinate 7,986 downwards.
AGGGCATCGGAGTGTGCGGTAGGGGTTCGGGGCGCACTTCGCGCCCCCGTTTCTTGTCGTGTGTGATCGTTTCCTCACGCAGGGGTCGCCTCTAGACTGACGTCCGGCGGACTCCCGGGCGGCGAGGGGCGGTTGACGGTGCGTAAGACGTGGGTCGTGGTGACCGCCGTCGCCGGGGTGGGACTCGCCTTCATGTCGGCGCTGGTCGTCGGCGTCTACATGGTGGCCGGGAACCTCGCCAACGGGGTCGGCGGCGGATCGGTCGGTCTCGCCAAGGGCGCCGTGCCGGCCGCGTACCAGACGCTCGTACAGAAGTGGGGCAATCTGTGCGGCGCGATCAATCCGGCACTGCTCGCCGCACAGCTGTATCAGGAGAGCGGGTTCAACCCGAACGCCAAGAGTCCGGCGGCGGCGGAGGGGATAGCGCAATTCATCCCCGGCACCTGGGCCACGCACGGAATCGACGGCAATGGGGACGGCAAGCGCGACGTATGGGACCCGAATGACGCGATTCCGTCGGCGGCCTCCTACGACTGCAAGCTCGCGTCCTATGTGAAGGACGCGCCCGGGAACGTCACGGAGAACATGCTCGCCGCTTACAACGCGGGGGCCTACGCGGTCATCAAGTACGGGGGCGTGCCGCCGTACAAGGAGACCCAGAATTATGTGAAGACGATCACGACTCTGGAGAAGAGCTTCGCGCGGCCGGTGAGCCGGGTGGATCCCTCGCAGCAGGCCGCCGCGGCGATCTACTACGCGCAGAAGAAGCTCGGCACGCCCTACCTGTGGGGCGGCAACGGAACCGCTGACCAGGGTGGACGCTTCGACTGCTCGGGTCTGACCAAGGCGGCGTACGAGAGCGTCGGAGTCACCCTGCCGCGCGTCGCCAACGACCAGTACAACGCCGGAGCACACCCCGCGCGCGCGGAACTGCTTCCGGGCGATCTGGTGTTCTTCTCCGACGACCTCACCAACTCGCGGGCCATTCGGCACGTCGGTATCTATGTGGGTGGCGGGTACATGATCGACGCACCGCGAACGGGTGCCGTCATCCGCTTCGACCCCATCGACACCCCCGACTACTTCGGCGCCACGCGCGTGACCGAAGATGGCGCGAAAGCGTTGCCGACGACGGTTTGATCCCACCCCTGAGCTGCGGCGATGTATCTCTCTTCGATAACGTCTGCGTGATCATTCGGTGGAGGGTGGAACGTACTGAGGGGGAATGTGCGTTCCTGTTGACGTAGAGCTGATCTACGACCACGGGGGTGGATCGGGCGGCGCACGAAAGGCTGCGCCCGCGGAAAGACGACGAAGGGGCCGCAGCACCATGGCTGGACTCGCCGAATCCGGTTCGAACCCCGACGTGGACCTGCTGTACGACATCAACGGCCTCGCCAAGGACGCGCCGCACTGGTTCGACCGCGGCATGGAGTTCGTCGGCGAGTACGGGCTGCTGCTCGCCATGGTCCTGCTGGTGCTGTGGTGCTGGTGGACCGTGCGGCGGCGCGGCGACGAGAACGCCGCCGCGTCGGTGGCCGCACTCGTCTGGGCGCCCCTCGCGGCCGGCGTCGCGGTGCTCGTGAACGTGCCGATACGGGGCTTCGTGGAGAGACCCCGCCCCTTCGTGGACCACCAGGGGCTCGACGTCCTGGTCAGTGGCAAGACCGACTTCTCCTTCGTGAGCGACCACGCGACCCTCACCATGGCGATCGGCGTCGGGCTGTTCGTCGCGAACCGGAAGTTCGGGCTCGCCGGGATAGGGATCGCACTGCTCGAAGGCTTCTGCCGGGTCTACATGGGTGTGCACTACCCGACGGACGTCATCGGCGGCTTCGCCCTCGGCACCGCCGTCGCCCTGCTGCTGTCCCCGCTCGCCATGGCCCTGCTGACCCCGGTGATGAAGGCCGTGGAGCGCTCGCCGCGCGCCGGATGGCTGATCCGGGCGCGGAGCGCGGGGCGTGCGGGGCAGGAGGCGCTGATTCCGGAGGCGCGGGCGGAGCGGCCCGAGGAGCCGGACCTCGCGGCGTAGCGCTCCCCTACAGGGTGTTCTCGGGGCGCTTCCCCTACGGGGCGCTCAGAGCGCCTGGGGGAAGGTGAAGAAGCGGTTCGGGTCGTACTGCTTCTTCAGGGCCGCGAGGCGGGTCGCCGCGTCGCCGTAGTACGCCTTGCGCCAGTTGGTGAGGCTCGCGTCCGTGTAGTTCTGGTAGGCGGCACCGGAGGAGTAGGGGGCCATCGCCGAGTGGGCGGAGGTCAGCCAGGACTGGACCGTGGTGCCGGAGGCCCCGGCGCCCCAGGAGGCGAAGTACTGGGCGAGCATCCGGGAACGCCGGTGCACGAAGGCCGTCGCGGTCGGCGAGACCCGGTTGACCGCACCGCCCAGCGCGGTGAGCGCGATGCTGCCGGCGCCGCCGCGGACCGAGGAGATCTGGTTCAGGAGTGTCTGGATGCCGGCCGCGGAGATGGACCGGTCGAAGAAGTCCGAGCGGGCCGCGAACGTATCGCGGCTGAGGGCACCCTGCGGGGAGCGGCCCGGCGTCGAGCCCGGCAGATGGCACTGGGCCTCGGTGGGGAAGGAGGAGCAGCCCGCGTACGCCTCCATCGACTCCTTGTACGTGTGCTTCTTGAGCGAGACGCTGCGCGCGGGGGCGCCGATCTTGGTGGCCAAGCGGTCCACGGCGTTCTGGAGTTCGCCGTACGTGCCGAGGGAGAAGGCGGCCACGGCGACGGTGGGGGTGCCGCTGCCGTTCTCCAGGTGGAGCGAGGACCAGATCTCGTCCGGCTGGCCGGGGCCCCACTCCTGCCAGGCCTTCACCACGGCGGCGGCCTTCGCCCAGGGCCAGGTCAGGTACGCCGACACGGCCTGCGGGGCGGCGTGCGTCTTGAAGCGGAGCTCGGTGACGACACCGAAGTTGCCGTTGCCGGCGCCGCGCAGGGCCCAGAAGAGGTCCTTGTTCTCGCTCGCGTTCGCCACGAGCTGCTTGCCGTCCGCCGTGATCAGCGTCGCCTGGGTGAGGCTGTCGCAGGTCAGGCCGTACGCCCGTGACACCACGCCGTGGCCGCCGCCGAGGGTCAGACCCGAGACGCCGACCGTCGGGCAGGAGCCGGCCGGGATCGTGACGCCCTTCGCGGCGAGCGCCCGGTAGACGTCGATCAGCTTGGAACCGGCGCCGACCACCGCCTCGTTCGCGGACGCCCGGATCGTGTTGAGCTTGGACACGTCCAGGATCAGCCGGCCGTTTCCGGAGGACCAGCCCGCATAGGAGTGGCCGCCGTTGCGGATCGACAGCGGGATGTTGTGGGCGCGGGCGTAGGCCATGGTCGTACGGATGTCGTCCGCGTGGGCGACGTACGCGACGGCGGTGGGCTTCAGGGAGTCGAAGCGGGTGTTGTACAGCTGGTGGGCCGCCGTCCAGCTGCGGTCGCCGGGGCGGACCAGGGCGCCGTCGAGGTCCTTGGCGAGGGCCGTCCAGTTGGCGGCGGCGTGGGCGGCTGTGCCGGTGCCGGTGCCGGTGCCCGTGCTGGTGGTGGCCGTGCGTATCGAGGTGCCGGCCGTCTCCGTGGCCGCCGCCTTGCCCCCGCTGCTCTTGCCCTTGCACCCGGCCGTGGCCGCCGCCGCGAGTGCGGCCGCGCCGCCACCGATGAACGTACGCCGTTGCATGTGCGCCTCCTGTTGCTTCCCGTGCGTGGGACGAGACGTGTGCCGGGTCCTGGGGGTTCCGCGGCGGACGGGCGCGGGACGGAACCGGGACGTGACCGTGATCCCGCGCGGATCTCGCCCCATCCTGAACCTGGGGTGGGTCTTTTCGGCTGAGGCTGGGCGAGAGGTTCGTCACGCCGCTTACGGGGCGCTATGCGAGCGGGGTGCTCTCCATGTGGCCCTCGGCGTCGGTGCGGGCCAGGCTGCGGGCGCGGCGGGCCGGGCCTCGCCAGCCGCAGGTGCAGCGCGCCAGACAGAAGCGACCCTGCTCGATGGTTGTCGTCCGGTGTTCCTGGACGGGATGGGTCTCCTCCGGCTGCGCCACACCGACAACGTTACCCAAGGCAAGCAAATGAATCGCCGCCGCGTGACGGCCGTCCCTACCCGTCGTTAACCGGAACGACAGGAGGCCCGGGACGGACCGGCTGGGGGTCGGCGGACGATGGTGGCGCAGCAGCAGAGTCGGACGGGCACGGGCTTCGTCGCGGTCGCGGTCGCGGTGGCGGGGCTCATGGTCTGCGTCGGCGGATGTTCCGTCGGCCGGGCCGGCGCCGAGGACGCGCGTGAGGGCGTCACCTCCGTCGAGGTACTGCACCGGGCCGCCGCCACTCTGGAGCGCGCCGGCAGCGCCAAGACCCGCACGTCGATGGAGATGGCCACCGGCGGGACCCGGGTCACCATCCGCGGCCAGGGTGTCTACGACTTCAAGAAGCAGCTGGGGCAGTTGAAGGTGCTGCTGCCGCAGGATCCCGCGGGCGCCGTCGAGCACCGGCCGATCACCGAACTCCTCGCCCCGGGAGCCCTGTTCATGAAGAACCGCGGAGCCGGTGTGCCCGCCGACAAATGGGTCCGCGTCGACACGGCCACCCTCTCCGACGGAAATCTCGTGACCGGCGGCGCCACCGACCCCTTCGCCGCGGCGGAGTTGTTGCGGGGCGCGCGGACGGCGACGTACATGGGGAGGACGGAGGTGGCCGGGACGCCGGTGCGGCACTATCGCGGGACCGCCGACCTGGACATCGCCGCGCGGAGCGCCTCGCGGGGGAACCGGAAGGCACTCGCGGCGGCGGCGAAAGGGTTCGCCACGGCCGAAGTCCCGTTCGACGCCTACCTCGACGACCAGGGGCGCGTCCGCAAGCTCCGGAACCGGTTCAGCTTCATCAACGGGCGGCAGAAGGGCACCGTCGCGGTCGCCTCGACGACCTTGCTGTACGACTTCGGGGTCCCCGCCCGCGTACGGCTGCCGGAACCCGAGGACATCTTCGCGGGGAAGATCGCGGAGCCGTAGACGTCCGTCCGTCGGCGTGGCTGCCGGTCCGTGTATGAGGAGGAGTTGAGGGCTGGAAATGGCCCTTCCGTGCCATGCGCGGTGTGTAGGCCGCTCCCTACTCTAGGAAGTCGGTGACGGCAGGAAGAGGTGATGCACGTGGCTCCGGTCGGCGGTACGGCAGTTCAGGACCACGTGGCCCTCGCCGAGATCGAGCTGTGCGGCGACCTGATCATCGCGGCCTCGGCCGCTCACGAGGAGCGGCTCAGCCTGGAGAGCATCGACGAGGTACTGAAGGTCGCCGAAGAGCGCACCCGGGGGAGCGGCACGGGGGAGTAGGCCCGCTTCACGTGCGCGCTTCGGTATCCCCCCGTGTGCGTGTGTCATGTGCGCAGCAGGCGGCCGATCGCCTTCGTGGCCTCCTCGACCTTCGCGTCGATCTCCTCGCCGCCCTTGAGGGCCGCGTCCGCGACGCAGTGGCGCAGGTGTTCCTCGAGGAGCTGGAGTGCGAAGGACTGGAGGGCCTTCGTGGAGGCGGAGACCTGGGTGAGTATGTCGATGCAGTAGACGTCCTCGTCGACCATCCGCTGCAGACCGCGGATCTGGCCCTCGATGCGCCTTAGCCGCTTGAGGTGCTCGCCCTTCTGCTTGTGGTAGCCGTGGATGCCGCGGTCGTGGTCGGTGACGACGGCTCCGGCCTCGACGCCTCCGGCCTCGGCTCCCCCGCCCGCGACGTCCTCGCTCCCGGTTCCGTCGCTCCCAGTTCCGTCGCTCCCGGCTTCCTCGGTCTCGGTGGGGGCCTGGATGTTCGAAATGTCCTGGACGTCCTGAGCCGATTCGGCCCTGTCGGAGGGCGCCGTCGCGCCGGCCTCGGTGGTCGTCATCGCGTCCTCCTGATGGTCCGGTATATATACCCCTGGTGGGTATATGGTAACGAACTTTGCTGGGTATAGGGCCCTTGCCGGATGCCGGGACCGGACCCTGTGCTGACCACTGTGCCTGATGGGCGACACTGGGGGACGGCCGGTTAGCCGTGGCCGGATGATGCGCCTAGCATCAGCCTGACCGAACAAAAGGACCCCGAGGACCTCAAGTGCGCTTTCGTCTGACCCCCAGGGAGACGAGCTTCTACGACATGTTCTCCGCCTCCGCGGACAACATCGTCACGGGCTCGAAACTCCTGATGGAACTGCTCGGGGCGGACGCCTCCGCTCGGGCCGAGATCGCAGAGCGCATGCGGGCCGCCGAACACGCCGGTGACGACGCCACTCACGCGATCTTCCACCAGCTGAACTCCTCCTTCATCACGCCGTTCGACCGCGAGGACATCTACAACCTGGCCTCGTCCCTCGACGACATCATGGACTTCATGGAGGAGGCCGTCGACCTGGTTGTGCTGTATCAGGTCGAGGAGCTCCCCAAGGGCGTGGAACAGCAGATCGAGGTACTGGCCCGGGCCGCCGAGCTGACGGCCGAGGCCATGCCGAACCTGCGGACGATGGACAACCTCACCGAGTACTGGATCGAGGTCAACCGGCTGGAGAACCAGGCCGACCAGATCCACCGCAAGCTGCTCGCCCATCTCTTCAACGGCAAGTACGACGCCATCGAGGTCCTGAAGCTCAAGCAGATCGTGGATGTGCTGGAGGAAGCGGCCGACGCGTTCGAACATGTGGCGAACACGGTGGAGACCATCGCCGTCAAGGAGTCCTGAACTTCGTGGACACCTTTGCGCTGGTCGTGACCATTCTGGTCGCGCTCGGATTCACGTACACGAACGGCTTCCACGACTCGGCGAACGCCATCGCCACGTCGGTGTCCACGCGGGCGCTGACCCCGCGGGCCGCGCTCGCCATGGCCGCGGTGATGAACCTCGCCGGTGCGTTCCTCGGGAGCGGGGTGGCGAACACCGTCAGCAAGGGGCTGATCGCGACGCCCGAGGGGTCGAAGGGGATGGGAATCCTCTTCGCCGCGCTCGTCGGGGCGATCGTCTGGAACCTGGTCACCTGGTACTTCGGGCTTCCGTCGTCCTCCTCGCACGCGTTGTTCGGGGGACTGGTGGGGGCCGCGCTCGCGGGCGGTACGAAGGTGTTGTGGTCCGGGGTCGTGGACAAGGTCATCATCCCGATGTTCCTTTCGCCGGTCGTCGGTCTGATCGTCGGCTATCTGGTCATGTGCGCGATCATGTGGCTGTTCCGGCGGGCCAATCCGCACAAGGCCAAGCGGGGGTTCCGTATCGCGCAGACGGTGTCCGCGGCGGGGATGGCGCTCGGGCACGGTCTGCAGGACGCCCAGAAGACGATGGGTGTCGTGGTGATGGCGCTCGTCATCGGTGACGTCCAGAAGTCGGACGACCCGATCCCGGTGTGGGTGAAGATCGTCTGTGCGGTGATGCTGTCGCTGGGTACGTACGCCGGTGGGTGGCGCATCATGCGGACGCTCGGGCGCAAGATCATTGAGCTGGATCCGCCGCAGGGGTTCGCCGCGGAGACGACGGGGGCGTCGATCATGTTCGCCACGGCGTTTCTCTTCAAGGCGCCGATCTCGACGACGCATGTCATCACTTCGGCGATCATGGGTGTCGGGGCGACGAAGCGGGTGAACGCGGTTCGCTGGGGCGTCGCCAAGAACATCGTCATGGGGTGGTTCATCACGATGCCGGCGGCGGCGTTGGTGGCTGCCGCGAGCTTCTGGATCGTGAACCTGGCGTTCCTGTAGGCCGCGGCCGCAGCAACGCCCCTCGCCCCCGCCGCCCCTACCCACCCCCATCCCAGGGGCTCCGCCCTTCCAACCCCACCAGGGGCTCCGCCCTTCCAACCCCACCAGGGACTCCGCCCCCGGACCCCGGCGGGGCTTCGCCCCCGGCCCCCCAGGGCTGCTGCCCCCCGCACCCCCGCGCGTGACTCTGCCCCCGGACCCCTGCGGGGCTGCCGCCCCAGCCCCTCGCGGGGTTCCGCCCCTGGACCCGATCGAGGGCTGCCGCCCCAGCCCCTCGCGGGGTTCCGCCCCTGGACCCGAT
>NZ_JBEYFS010000186.1:0-24464 GCF_040634475.1 Streptomyces sp. NPDC007095 | reverse complement strand
TCGAGTGAGAGGTCCGCGCCGTTGACGCGGAGGGCGAGCAGCGCTCGGGGGTCGCGGATCTGATTGCCCCGCAACACCACCCGGGTGAAGGGGCCAGAGGGTTGGATGGACTGGACCAGGACGCTTGTGGCATCGGGCAGTCCGGCCAGAGCGGCGAGGTCGGCCAGCTGTAGGCCGCTCCAGTGCTGGTCGTCGGTGGACCATCCCTCCACGCAGGCGATCGGCAGTGCGGCGGCATGCTGGGGCATCGCCAGGAGCTGATCGCGGGTGAAGACCCGTGGCGCTCCGCGTCCGTGGACCTCCAGCCGCCAGTTGGGTCCGACGAGCGCGGGGGTGACGCCCACTTTCGCCGCCGTCTTGTTGATCTGGAAGGCGTTCGGGCCGCTGCCCGGATCGCGATTGTGCGGTGCGAGCAGTGCAGTGGCGCGCAGTCGTTCGCCGATGCTCTGTCCGGCGGTCACGACGAACAGGAGTAGCGATCCCGCTCCGACCATGCCCACCGCGCCGCGGCGGGTCATCGTGGGCGGGGCGGGGGCGGCTGCCACCAGGCCGTCGGGGTCGGGTGGTTCGGGCACGGTGTGGGCGAGGTCGGTGCGCAGTTCGGTGCCCAGGCTGCGTGAGCGCAGGCCCCGGGTCATCCGGCCGAGTCTGAGGCACACATGGACGACGAAGGCGGCGATGAACACCCAGGCGCCGTAGAAGTGCAGGCGGTAGAACGAGCCCGGGAAGACGTAGTAGAGCTGGATGTTGAAGATGCCGGTGACGAACTCGAAGATGACGCCGCCGACCAGTATCAGCAGGGACAGCCGCTCCAGGCTGTGGGCGATGGAGCGCACCGGCAGCCATTCGAACAGCTGCGGGATCACCGACCACAACTTGGCCAGCAGCACCGGCACCAGCACCACGCCCAGCGTCACGTGCATGCCCTGGAGCAGCCGGTAGAGCCAGTACGGGTGGGTGGGCCAGCTGAAGAGGTAGAAGCCCAGGACGCCCTTGTCGGGTGTCTCGTCGTTGAGGGGGCTCAGTCCGGGGTTGTAGGAGGCGTAGGAGAGCAGCCCGGTGACGAACAGCACCGGAATGCCGATCAGGAGGACCAGGCCGAACACCGACGTCAGCCAAGGCCCGCGGATCGGACTGCGCCAGAATCCAGGACGGAACGGACCCGGGGGCGGAGGCGTCTGCTCGACCCGGCGCACGAGGGCCCTGGTACGAGCGGCCCCCGTGGTGGCCCGCGCCGCCGCGGCAGCGCGCACGCGCTCGAGGAGCCCCTGCGCGTGACCCTCGTCCGATCCCCGCCGCTGAGGCCCGCCGGAGCCCGCAGTCGGTGGCTGTCCGCCACTGTCCAACGACTGCCTCCCCTATCCCCAGACCGTCCCTCAACGTGGGGATCGAACCCCGCCGCTCCGTCAGTGCCTGTCAAATCGTCAGCCACAAACTGGCACAGATCGGGTCGGCTCTCCGTGCCTGGCGTGCATGCGGGTGTCCGTCGTCAGCCGAATGGCAGAACCGGTGCTCCTCACGGCTCGACGGGTCGCACGGTGGCCTCATGATGGTGGGGTGCGACGCCTCAGCGCACGACGCAGCGCCACCACCTGGCTCGGCCGCACCGCGCTGACCAGGGAGGTGTTCTGGTTCGTCGTGATTGGCGTCGCCTCCACTGTGGCCCAGGCCACGCTGTACTGGGTTCTGCGCCAGTGGTCGCAGCCCATCCTGGCCAATTTCACCTCCCTCCTTGTCGTCACCGTCCTCAACACGGAGGCCAACCGCCGGCTGACCTTTCGCGAGTCCCGGGTCCGGGTCCTCCAGGCGCATCTGACCGCAGGCGGCCTGTTCGTCCTGGCGTACCTGGTCACCTCAGGCGCTGTCCTGCTCTTCCGTCACTACCGGCCCACCGCCTCACCAGCAGCGGAGACCCTGGTACTTGCGCCGAGCTTCGCCCTGGTGACGGTGGTGCGCTTCACGGTCCTACGGATGGTCGTCTTCAGACGCCGCCGCCAATGACCCCCTCGCGCCCTATGCGACCGACACGCCTGCTGTTTTCGACAGGGTGAAAGGGAGCCACTTGGGCAACGGGAATGAGAGCCACTTTGGTCTGTTCGTGAAGGTGGTGGAGCCCGCCACCTCGTCGGCCTCGAACTTCGCGCCTCGATGATCTGGTTCGAAGACCTCATACGAGCAGCCGATTGATCACGACATCGCACAGACCCTACGCGGAGCAGGTCACGGCACTGTGCGGGATGCTGGTGGGCCAGGCGATGACCAGCCCTGTGGTGACCGGCCTCGACCAGTCGCTGATGGACCGCTGCAGGCAAAGCCGTTCGAACCCGTTGAAGCGTGCAGTTCGGGCGGATCATGCGCTCCTGACGGCCGGGACGACAGCCTTGCGGGGAAGACTGGCCGGTCGGCGGCAGCCGTGACTGGCGCGTCCCTGTGCTCGGCGCGAGCTCGAGAGAGGTCCTGGGGGATGTCGGCCCGATTCGGGGCGGGAGGTGGAGCAGAGCGCCAAGGAAGCGTCAATGAGCCATCAGGAACGCATACTTGTTCGTGCGGGAAAGCCTCGCTGTGGTCCTGAGGGAGCGTGTCAAAGGTGAGTGGTGGGGGCGAGGGGCTGGGCAAGGTCGAGGTACGGCTCAAGTGGGACCCGAGCCCGCTGGGTGAGGCACCGCGGCATCTCGACATCGTCGCCGCGACCTACTCGGCGGACGACCCCTACGGGCGGCCGGCGTACGTCGTGCACTACGACAGCCGGTCACCGGACGGCACCATCAGCATGACCCGGAACAGCCAGACCGGCATGGGCTTCGGGTTCGTCGAGGTGATGGTCCTGGAGTTCGACCGGCTGTCGCCCGCGTATGGGCGTGTGGTGGTCGGTGTGGCCATCCACCAGGACGGTGGACCCCGGACGTTCGGGGACATCTCCAACGCTGGGGTGGTCGTCGTACAGGGATACCGGCAGCTTGCGACGGACGGCTTCGCCCAGGTCGCCGACTTCACGGCCGCGACGGTCGCCGAGTTCACCCGGGACTCCTCCGGAGTGTGGGAGATGCGCGAGATGATCCGAGGCTTCGACGCTGACCCGGTGCTCTTCACCATGGAGATGGGCAGCCCGCAGCACTGACCGCGCTCCGCGGCTTCTCGATCACCGGCTCTTTCCCCACCGTTCCGCAGGACACCGGAAACAGGTGCTGGTGCTTGTGACGGAGTGTTGGCTCGTGGCGAAGAAGACGGCGGCAGCGACCGGTCCGTACGCGGCTGTGGCGGTTCAGGCGCAGTCCGCTTCGGCGGACGAGTGATTTCGTCGAGGCGTGGCTGCTGCTCATTGCGTGGATCGTGGAAGAAGTGCTGGGGGGCGCGACCGCGGGCGTGCTGGCCGCGATGGTCGCGGACCGGGGCTTGGAGGAGGACCGTTCCGGCCGCCGGGAGGTCGTGGCGGTCCTCCTGGAGAAGGCCCGGGATGTGGTGCCCACACATGCGGACGTGAGCACCACCGTGCGACGGTCCGGTGGACGATGCCCGACGGCCGGACACACACCGGCCGGGACGCCGTGCCCGTCGACGCTTCCGCCGGGACGCGCCTGCCGGTGTGGACGAATTCCCGGGGGGCCTGGTATCCCGGCCCCCTACTGAGTCCGAGGCGGTCCCTGAGGTCCTCCTTCGCCGGCATGGACGCGGCCACCGTCATCGGAGGCGCGGTCTGGGGTTCCGTACGGCCGCACGTGCCTTGCTGGACCGGCGCCTTATGAGGCAGTGGGCGCTGGTGTGGGAGAGCGTCGGCACCCGACGGGGTGGCAGGATCGCCTGATCCGCCACCCCGCGGGTTTCCGGCTCCTCGGTTCAGGCAGTCTCCGCCTGGGCCTCGACGTCCTCGATGCCAGTGGGCTGCCCTGCCCGGTTCCAGCGGACGTACAGGCCCGCGGCGATGAGCACAGTGGCCACCAGGGACAGCACGGGCCAGCCGCGCAGCAGGTTCACCACCAGGGTGAACGCCACGGCCGCTGCGCCGATCCCGTTGAGCCAGGCCAGGGCGGGCTTGCGCTCGGTGCGAGCGAAGCGGGTCATGGCGAGCAGGCCGACCAGGAAGCTCACGAAGACGGCGACGGCGTAGAAGAGGACGAGTTCCTGCTCCTGGCCGGCCGCCGCGACGATGATGAGTGCGGCTGCGGCCAGGTAGACCACCACGGACCAGTACGGCGTGTGGTGGCGGTTGCTCCGGCCGAGCACCGTCGGCAGCACGCCCGGCTGCTCGGGCGTACCGGACAGGGCCTTCAACAGGCCGGGGCCGGCCTGGACCGACACCAGGACCGGATCGCCGACGCCCAGACGCTGATCCGCCGCCGGGGGCCCGCAGCGGTCTTCACCGGCGATCGCCGCGAGCACCACGGCCCTCTCCCTGGGCCAGGGCGTGTGGGCGGTGCCCGACGTCCCGGTGTTCGCCGAGGGGCTGGAGCGGGCCCTGCGGTTGACCGAGCGGGCCGCGGGCGAAGCAGTCGTCCTTGAGGCCACCGGCCGCAGCGACGCCGATGCCGCCCGCTTCCAGGCGATGTTCACCGCCGCCCGGCAGGAGGACTGGTCCGAGTTCCTGGCCGACTGCGACAAGTACGACGCCGAGCTGGCCAAGGAGATCCGCAACCAGAAGTTCACCCTCGCCGAGCTCGAGGAGGAAGAACAGAGCCTGGAACGGCTGCGCCGCTGGCACCGCGACCTCAAGGCCCGCGACGTGTTCGGGGCGCCCGAGGCCGCACGTGCCGGGCAGCGGCTGAAGGACTGCGCCGATGCCTACGAGGACTACGCCGAGCAGGTCTTCCGCGCCCTGCACCAGCCCTGAACAGGCCCCCTGTAGCGGAGGAGACCGCAGCCATGACCTCACAAACCCCCGACGCTGCCGCCGCCCGATGGCAGACGTGGCCGCTGTACGCGGCAGGCTTCACCACTGCCTTCGGCGCCCACGGGATTGCCGCCAGCCTCGGCCGGTACACCGAGGGACATGCCGCCTCGCTGCTGGTACTGGGCGGCCTGCTGGCCCTGTACGACGGGGCAGAGGTGCTGCTCAAGCCGGTGTTCGGGACGCTGGCGGACCGGATCGGTGCCCGCCCGGTGCTGCTCGGCGGGCTGCTCGGCTTCGCCGCCGCCTCCGTCTGTTTTGTGCTGGCCGACAACACCGGTCTGCTGTGGGCGGCACGGCTCGGGCAGGGGGCGGCGGCCTCCGCGTTCTCCCCGGCCGCCTCCGCGCTGGTCGCCCGGCTGCATCCGCAGGGCAAGCGCGGCCGGGCGTTCGGCTCGTACGGCTTCTTCAAGAGCATGGGCTATACGGCGGGTCCGCTGCTGGGCGGCGCCGTGATCGCACTGGGCGGGCTGCGGCTGCTGTTCGCCGTCATGACGGTGCTGGCTCTGGCCGTGGCGGCGTGGGCCTTCGCGGTGGTCCCGACCGTGCCGCCGCTGCCCCGGGCCCGGCAGAGCGTGCTCGACCTCGCCCGACGCCTGCGCGAGGGCAGCTTCCTGCGGCCGACCGCCGCGCTGGCCGCCGCCACCGCCGCCCTGTCGGTCGGGGTCGGCTTCCTGCCCGTCTCCGGCACTGCGGCGGGCCTGGGTCCGGTCGCCACCGGCGCGGCCGTCTCCGTACTGGCCGCCTGCGCCGCTCTCGTTCAACCCCGGGCGGGCCGCGCCCTGGACGCCGGACGGATCACCGCCGCCACCGGCATCACCGCCGGGCTGGCCATGACCGCCGTGGGGCTGGCCGCGGCGATGCTGCCCGGCATCGCCGGGGTGCTGCCGGCGGCTGTGGGCATCGGTGCCGGAACGGGGGTGATCACCCCAGTCGCCTTCGCGGCCCTGGCCGCGGCCACCCCGGAGGAGCGGATTGGCCAGACCATGGGCGCCGCAGAACTCGGCCGCGAACTCGGCGACGCAGGCGGTCCGTTGCTGGTCGCCGCTGTGGCTGCGGCATCGACTCTTACGGCCGGATACGCGACCCTCGCGCTGCTTCTTGCTGCCGCGCCGGTCCTGACACTGACCCGTCTGCTGACCGGTCGGCGCATCGACATCCCCGCCGCTCGCGACTAGGACCTGTCCGGGCGATCAAGAAGGGTTTGGCCTCTGGGGATCGATTGCCAAAGTGCATGGAGCCTTTTCCAACCTGGCGTAGAGCGAAGCGAGTTGAAGCTGGCGGCTGCACCTAGCGGTGAAGCTCCTGGTAGACGGGTTCACGACCGCGGGAGGCACAGTCCGCGTTCCCTACCGCGGGCGGTGGGACACGCTGTCGGCCGGCCAGCGGGCCGTCAACGTCTCCCACGCGAAGATCCGCGCCGTCGGCGAGCAGGCCATGGCCACCCTCAAGCAGTCGCGCCTGCTACGGAAGCTCCGCTGCAGCACCACCCGCATCACCGACATCGTGAAGGGCCGTCCTCGCCCTCCATCTGGCCACCTCAGCATGTGGTTGATGTGACTTCGAGCGATCGGTGACCAGGGACCCTCGGATCCGCCCTGGTCAGCACTCCGTGACGATTCGTAGTTGGCCATCGGGAATCCGAACTGCATGGCCGAGTCTGTGTCGTCCTCGCTCCGACTCAGGTCACTGGATTCCGGTGGCTCTGGTCACCATGCGTTGATGACCGGCGCGTCGGGTTCGTGCTGCCGCCAGGCTTCGTTGAGGCGCGCGAGCCGGTCCGCGGTGGCGATGCCCAGCAGGGACGCGACCTTGCCGTCGCTGACTTCGAACGCCACGGCGCCCACGACCCGGTTGTCGGTGACGGCGAGGACGGCCGGGGAGCCGTTGACCAGCGCGATGTGGAACGAGGGGGAGCCGCCGGCCAGCCGCCGCTTCGCCGGCGTGGGCTTGAAGCCGGCCCGCACGTAGAAGGCGACCCGCTCGCGCGTGTTGTACCGCAGCAGTCGCCTGGCCAGTCCGTAGCCGTCCGAGACCGCGGTCGCGTCGTCGGTGAGCAGCGCCACCAGCCGTTCGGTGCGCCCCGACGTGGCGGCGGCGAGGAACTCCTCGACGATCCGGCGCGCGGACGCGGGGTCCACTTTGTCGCCGCCGCGGCGCTCGGCGGTGACCCGGATCCGGGCCCGGTGGACATGCTGTTGGCTCGCGGACTCGGTGATGTCGAGGATCCCGGCGATCTCGGCGTGGGGGTACGAGAAGGCCTCGCGCAGGACGTAAGCGGCCCGCTCGACCGGCGAGAGGCGCTCCATGAGGGTCAAGACGGCCAGGGACACCGATTCGCGCTGCTCGAAGGTTTCGGCCGGACCGAGCATCGGGTCGCCCTCAAGGAGCGGCTCGGGCAGCCAGGCACCGGCCGCTCGCTCGTGGCGCGCCTGCGCCGAGCGGAGCCGGTCGAGGCAGAGATTGGTGACGACCTTGGTCAGCCACGCTTCCGGCACCTCGATACGTTCACGGTCTGCGGCCTGCCAGCGCAGGAACATGTCCTGCACGGCGTCCTCGGCGTCGGCGGCCGAGCCGAGCAGACGGTACGCGAGCGAGGCCAGCCGGCCCCGGCTGGCCTCGAACCGATCGATGGCTGCGCTGTCCATGCGGAGGAGCCTATGCGGCGACCTTCACACCGGCCCGGTCAGGCGCGGTGGCCAGGCGATGCCTGCGCTTGGGCATGCCGAAGGTCGGGTGGACGATGCCCCACCCGGCACCCTTGAGCACACCCGACTTGAGCCGCGCGGCGGTCCGGCCGCCCAGGTACCAGGACTTCGAGTGGGCGTCTCCGTCCACCATCTGGAAGATCGCGTCCCGCCGCCCGAGGCTGATGTGGTTGCCGTGGTACTTCAGCCCGATGGTCGGGACCTTGCTGCCAGTCAGGCGCGCGATGATCGCTGCGGTCGCCTGCATGTTGGTGTAGCCGGCCGAGGCGCAGGACATCGGCAGCGGCCGGCCGTTCTCGCCGATCGCGTAGGCACTGTCACCGGCGGCGTAGACGTCCGGGTGCGAGACCGAGCGCATGGTGCGGTCAACGACGACCTGGCCGGTCTCGACGACCTCCAGTCCGCTGGCGGCCGCGATGCGGTGGACGGCGAACCCGCCCGACCACACGGTCACGTCGGCCGGGATGGACGTACCGTCGGCGGCGATCGCCCGGGTCGGCTCGACGGCTTCGATGGCGGTGTGTTCGTGGACGGTGATGCCGAGCCGGTCGAAGGCCTGGCGCAGGTGACGGAGGGCCTTCGGGGAGAGCCAGGCACCGAGCTCGCCACGGGCGGCGAGCGCGACCGGGAGGTCGTGCCGGGACTCGGCGAACTCGGTGGCGGTCTCGATGCCGGTCAGCCCCTCACCGACGACCAACACGGTGCCGCCCTCGCGCAGGCCGGCCAGGCGCTCACGCAGACGCAGCGCTGAGGACAGGCCGGTCACATCGAAGGAGTACTCGGCCACGCCGGGCACGCCATGGTGGGCTACGGAGCTGCCGAGCGCGTAGAGAAGCGTGTCGTACGCGAGCTCACCGTCGCCCCCCTCGCCGGTCACGGCGACTGTCCTGAGCACGGGGTCGACGCCGGTGACGCGCGCCAGGCGCAGGCACACCCCGGTGCCCGCGAATACGTCGGTGAGCTTGCGGAACGCGAGGTCCTGGCCGATGGCGAGCTGGTGGAGCCGCATCCGCTCAACGAAGTCGGGCACGGCGTTGACGACGGTGATCTCGGTGTCGGCCGGAGAGAGCCGGCGGGCCAGGTTTCCGGCGGCGAAGGCCCCGGCGTATCCGGCGCCGAGTACCACGATGCGGTGCTTCATGGCGTTGCTCCTGTCTGGTTCGCGTGCCCCTTGAACGAGACGGCGCCCCGATTGCTGACACGAGCCGGATGTGACGCGGGTCACCGAACTAAGACAAGCGGCTGAGCCTACGACAGGTGCTGGGCCTGTCTTGGTCAGTCGAAACGGAGCGATGGCCGACTATAGATCGACGTCACAATTGGAAAAGGCTCATGGAGTCCGTCAGTTCAAATCAAATGTGGATCGGCTTGCGGTAGCGGACGTACTCGTTCTGGCGCCGGAACCCTACGCTCTCGTAGAGGTCGTAGGACCGGTGCGGATTCGCCGTTCCGGTGTACAACCGGGCGGTCACTGCGCCGTGCTCGCGGAGGCATCGCAACCCGTCCAGCAGCAGGGCTCGCCCCAGTCCCAGACGCCTCGACTCTGCCCGCACGCTGAGTTCTTCAACTTCGCCCACGGTGCGGTCATGCCGACGGATGGCGCACAGGGCGACGCCTGCCACATGCAACCCATCCCAAGCGGCCCGCCAGCAGGTCGGGGTGGCCGTGGCGAGGAAGCTCTCGAACGTCCACTTCTCGGTGAAGGCGGCATCCGCATATGAATCAATGACCGTCTTCCAGGCCGCGTGGTAGCTGCTCGGCTCGACGGCACCCACTCTGATGGCGACCGGCAGCTGACCGTCGTGCTCGGGTAGCCGTCGCAGATCGGCCAGTTCCAGCTCTACCAGGCTGAAGACACGGCGGTACCCGGTTTCGAGCAGCAGCTCCGTTGCATCCTCCTCAGAGGCCATGGCGTTCGCGCCGAACACGGCCGTCTGTGCGGTTCCATGCTGCTGCACGAGCTGGCGGATCCGGGTCTCGGCCCAGTTGAGCATGTCTGAGCCGATGCCCTCGCCGCGGTGCTCGGGTAGCAGATATCCACGGTGCAGGTACAGCCATGTCCCGTCCCGCTCCTGCCACCAGCTGATCGTCATGTAGCCGACGATGTCACCGTTGTGCTCCACCAAGACCTGGTTCTCGGACGGGTCGTCCAGCTTGGCGGAGGCTTCGGCGATCTCGGCTGCCGTCGGGACTCCCTCCACAACCGAGCGGGCGTCGATCCCATCCCGCCCTGCGCAGCCCAGCCGCACGGCGGCCATCGCGCCGTGGTCTCCGTTGCCGTGATACGGCCGGAAGAGATAGCCGGGCAATCGTCCCAACGATCCGAGGCCGCTGCCGCTGTTCACGCCCATACCAAGACCTCCCGTCATGTTGGACATGCGGTCAGCGAGCGTAGGCCCTGCCGATCGAACAACAGAACTCGTTTTCCGCAGCATGACCGTTCGCGGGGGACCTGACGGACGAGGCGTGGGACCGGCTGCTGCCGTTCCTGTCGATGAGTAACGGTCGGTGTGGCCGATGGCGGGACCACCGCCAGGTGATCCGGCACACCATCCCCGAGAAGACCGACAGTCAAGCTGCCCGCCTGCGTAGAGGCTCACAAGGCGGACGGCCACCCGGCTTCGACGAAGATAGGTACAAGCAGCGCAACACTGTCGAACGAGCGATGGACCGGTTGAAGCAGCACCGGGCGGTGGCCACCCGTTACGACAAACGCCGCTACATCTTCCTTGGCACCGCAACGGCAGCAGCCCTCGCCATCTGGCTCCGCACATGATCGGCCGGACAGGTCCTGGTGCTGGGTTCCTCAAACGGTGTACACATATCGGCGCCGCATTCGGCGGGTTGGCGGTGCGGGTCTGCCCCAGATCCAGGGGTTGGCACGGGAGTTGAGCTGGCTGATTGCAAGGGTGGTGGCGTGTTCGATGTCGTCGCGGTTGGCGAATGAGCGGCCGGCGAGGGCGGCTTTGAGGAAGATGCGCCACCAGCCTTCCTGCAGGTTGAGCCAGCACACGCCGACGGGGATGAAGGCGTGGTGGATGCGGGGATGGTCTTCGAGCCAGGTCCGGGTGGACAGACTGTTGTGACTGGACAGGTTGTCGCTGACGATCCAGAGCTCGCCGGTCGGGTTGGCGTCTTCGATCTGTTGCAGGAACTGCTGGTAGAAGACGCTGTTGCGGGAGGTAGCGGCCATGGTGATCTGTTGGCCGTCCCGGACGCGTAAGGCCCCGTAGACCCAGGTCTTCTCGGGGCCGCGGTTGTAGTCGAGATCCGCTTTGATCCGGTGCCCGTCCGGTGACCAGGCGGGTGCGGGCGGGAAGGTCCGCATCCCCGCCCCTGGGCGGGGTGATCGTCACACCGGCTGGACGGGGCGGCATCCCACGCGGGCGTAGGATCGGATACCGATATCGGTTTCGTCACTGCCGGAGGTGGGCCAGCGTGCGGGAGTTCCAGCGGGGCGCGGTGCGGCTGCACATCCTGCACCACGCGGCCGAGGAGGAGATCCACGGCGCGTGGATGACCGAGGAACTGGCCCGCCACGGCTACCAGATCAGCCCCGGCACCCTGTACCCGACACTGCACCGGCTGGAGACCGACGGGCTGCTCGTCTCCGAGCAGCGGGTGGTCGACGGCCGCACCCGGCGCGTCTATACGGCGACCGAGGCCGGGAAGCAGGCCCTGGCCGAGGACCGCAGGGCCCTCAAAGAACTGGCCCGCGAAGTCCTCGGCGACAACGCCCCGTAGCGGCAGCCGCGCCGGTTACGCCCTGCGGGCGGTCACGGCGCGGCGGAGTCCGTAGGCGGCGGCGCCGAAGGCCAGCACCGCGGCTCCCGAGACCACTGAGGACAGCGGCAGGGCGAAGGCCAGCACCAGACAGCCGGCCAGTCCGACGGCCGGGATCAGCCGGTTCGGCCGTCCCTCGTCCTCGGTGAGCGTCCAGGCAGAGGCGTTGGCGACGGCGTAGTAGGCCAGCACGCCGAAGGAGGAGAACCCGATCGCCCCGCGCACGTCCGCCGTCGCGGTGAGCATCGCGACCACGGCGCCCACCAGCAGCTCGGCGCGGTGCGGCACCTTGAATCTGGGGTGGACGGCGGCCAGGGCGTGCGGCAGGTGCCGGTCCCGGGCCATCGCCAGGGTGGTGCGGGAGACCCCGAGGATCAGCGCGAGCAGCGAGCCGAGCGCGGCCACGGCGGCGCCCACCCGCACGACGGGGGCCAGCCAGCCGACGCCCGCCGCCCGGACGGCATCCGACAGCGGGGCCGCGGCCTGCGCCAGCCCGTTGGGGCCGAGGACCGCCAGCACCGCGACGGCGACGACGGCGTAGACGACCAGGGTGATGCCGAGCGCGAGCGGGATGGCCCGGGGGATGGTGCGCGCGGGGTCGCGGACCTCCTCGCCGAGGGTGGCGATCCGCGCGTACCCGGCGAACGCGAAGAACAGCAGGCCCGCCGCCTGGAGCACCCCGCCGGCGGTTGCGTCCGAGCCGACGTCGAGGCGGGCCGCGTCCGCCGTGGCGGAGGTGAGGGAGGTGACCACCACCGCGGCGAGCACCGCCAGGACCACGGCCACGATCACCCGGGTCAGGAGCGCGGACTTCTGCACCCCGGCGTAGTTCACCGCGGTCAGCGCCACCACCGCAGCCACCGCGACCGCGTGCGCCTGGCCGGGCCAGACGTACGAGCCGACCGTGAGCGCCATCGCCGCGCAGGAGGCGGTCTTGCCGACCACGAAGGACCACCCGGCCAGGTAGCCCCAGAAGTCGCCGAGGCGTTCGCGGCCGTAGACGTAGGTGCCGCCGGAGGCCGGGTAGCGGGCCGCGAGCCGGGCCGAGGAGGTGGCGTTGCAGAAGGCGACCACGGCAGCGACCGCCAGGCCGATCAGCAGCCCGGACCCGGCGGCGTGCGCGGCCGGGGCGAGCGCGGCGAAGATCCCCGCGCCGATCATCGACCCCAGGCCGATCACCACGGCGTCGGACACCCCGAGCCGCCGCTGAAGTTCGTCCGGCATCCCGGCGGCGGTCGATGGCTTGCTCATGGCCCACTCCCTCGGCGGCACAGCCGCGTACGTTACGTACTCCGATATCGGCAGACGATACGGGAGCCGGGCTGGACCGCCGGCCGCAACCCCAGGCCACGAGTGCACGCCCCGTGTTCGCAGAAATGAGGTTCTGCGACATGCCCCAGTCCGCCGAACCGGCCGCCGCCGTCGAGCAGTTCGACTGTCCGAACTGTGAGGTGCCCGCCGGAGGCACCTGCCGCACCCGCGGCGGCAAGGTCGCCCCGAAGAACCGCACCCGGCGCTTCATGCTCGTCCCCCAGCTCCGCGCCGAGCTGGAGGTGAAGACCCCCGCCGACCGCGGCCCCGGTCGCGCCTGGGAGATGGGACCCGCCGTCGACGCCGCCCTACTGGAGGCTGCGACGAAGCCCACCAGGGTGGGCTACGCGAGGTGCAGTACCGCCCAGTAGAGCCAGCTCGACGCGCTCGCCGAGGCCGGGTGCGACCCGGTGTTCTCCGAGGAGATCAGCACACGCATCAAGGTGCGGCCGGAGTTCGTCAAGGCGATGGACTTCGCCCGCACCATCAAGAAGGCCGTCCCGCACCAGCGGGTCATCCTCACCGTGCACGAGATGAAGCGCCTCGGACGCGGCGCCGCCGAACTCCTGGCAATCGCCGAGGACCTGCGCCACCACGACATCGAACTCGATCTCCGCACCGGCCCCCTCCAGGGCGTCTACGACCCGTCCGGGCACGGCGCCGCCCTGTTCGCGTTCTTCGCCGGCATGGCCGAGTCCGAGCGCGAGTACATCCGGGAGAAGTCTCCTCGAAGGCCAGGCATCCGCCCGCGAACGCGGCCGACACGGCGGCAGGCCCAAGGTCGTCGACGACGACATGGCCGCCTACGCCCGGTCCTTGCGGACCAACGGTGTCCCCGTCCCGCAGATCGCGCAGAAGCTCGTCATCACCTCGGGCAAGAACAAGGGCGAACACCCGTCGGTCGCCACCGTCACCGTTTTCTGGCTGCAGTCCAGTTCCACGGCGATCGCCGGCACTCGTAGCCCCGACCAGCCCAGCTCGATCATCCGGGCCCGCATCACTGCATCCCGCGGAGCCTTCCGTGCCCGCGACAATGGGCGAACGACGGCCCGTTCGTCCTCGTCACGCCCCGGTCGTGCGCGTAAAACCATCGTCCAGCACCCGCCCCCGAGGACCCTCAACTACCCCGCCACCAGGACATATACCCAGCGAAAGAGGAACCCGGCACTAGTAGGCGCTCCGCTGGAAGCGCGGTCCGCGAGCTGCGGGCCGTCTGTGGCTGGTCGCGCCCGCGCGGCCCAGCCGCATGTCGACACGGCCCCGCGCCCCTGACGGGGCGCCGTAGGGCACGGGACTTTGCCGATTCCGCTTGGGGCCGGTCCGTCCGGAGGATTTCAGCGTGGCTGTCCGTGGGTGGCGGCGCTGGTGTGCATGGCGTTCTCGAAGAGTCGCTCGGTGTCGTGGGCGGCCTCGGCCAGGCTCGCGCAGCAGACCAGGGTCAGCGCGGCACATACCAGCACTGGGCCTCGCCGGAAGGGCGTGGGTGGGGTCAGCAGGGCTTGCACGCGTCGTGGGACCGGGCCGCCGGTGGCCGCGAGAGTGCGTTGCGGTGCCCTTTTCGTGGCCAGGGCCGCGCGGGCGACGGCATGGGCCACCAGAGTGCGGTTTGCGACCTCGGCGGCTGCTTCCTCGTCCGCCCACCGTTCCACTGTGAAGGCGCCCTCCCGGATCAGCGGGCGCAGCAGCGGATGGACGGCCGCCGTCATTTGGAGCACGAGGAGGAACAGATGGTGGCGATGGCGCAGATGCGCTCGCTCGTGCGCGAGCAGTGCGCGTCGTTCATCGCCGGACAGTGCCTGCAGCATGCTGGAGGAGACCACGATCCTGCCCGGCATTCCGGGCAGGGCGAACGCGGTCGGCACCGGGTCGTCGACCACGGCCAGATCCCCGGCCGCCGGAAGTTCTCGGCATTCCCGCCAGCCGTCGACAAGCACGCGCACCCGCCGCCAGGACACCACCGTCAGCCCCGCCACGGACGCCAGCAGCACCAGCCCGCAGACGAGCGCCACCGAGCGGTGCACCGGATCGTTCGCCGCCAGCACCCCGGTCGACCACGGCCCTTCGGAGGCCACCAGCGGGATCTGGCCCACGAGGGTGAAGGCCAGCAGCGCCAGCGCCGTTGCCCATGTGCTCGCCGCCACCACCGCGGCGCAGGTCAGCAGCCACGTGGCGGCGCGGGGCGGCAGCCTGTGGACGGCCCACGGTGCCGCCACGCCGAACAGCGTGCTCAGCAGCAGCGGTACGTACACGTCGATCCGCACGTGTTAATCCTCCTGGTGTCCGTGCAGGAGCTGCTCCAGTACCTGCTCGTCCTCCGCCTCCAGCTCGGAGACGAACCGGGCGAGCACCGCGGCCCGGTCACTGCCCTTGTCCAGCAGCGCCCGCATCCCGGCCGCCGTGTGCGCCGCCTCGTCGCGCACCGGGGAGTAGAGGTAGGCGCGCCCCGCCCGCGCGCGGGTCACCTGGCCCTTGCCGTGCAGGCGGGTAAGGATCGTCAGCACCGTGGTAAGGGCGGGATCTCCGTGCAACTGCTCACGTACCGTCCCTGCCGCCAACGGCTCACCGGCAGCCCACAGCGCCGCGAGCACCTCGCTCTCCAGCTCTCCGCGCGCCCGACGGCCTACCGGTCCCTGATCGCTCACCCCTGTCGCTCCTTCCGCACACGGATTGGACTGGACACCCAAACTACTACGAGACGTAGAGGTTGAATCCGGCGTCATGGCAAGTATGAGGTCCAGCCGATGTCCGCCAGGGGGTGGCGGTGGGCCGTGCAGCCGCGGGCGCGCGGTCGGCATCCGGCCGTGCGGTAGCGGCAGGGAGTGTCGGACAGGTGCTACGCGCTGAGCACGTTCGTGGCCAGCAGGCCGAACAGCGCAAGCCCGATGATGATCCGGTAGACCACGAACGCGTTGAAGGAGTGCTTGGCGACGAACTTCAGCAGCCAGGCGATCGACGCGTACGCGACCACGAACGACACCAGCGTTCCCACAGCCAGCGGGGCGGCGCCCGCGCCGGTGCCGAGGGCGTCCTTGAGTTCGTACAGTCCGGCGCCGGTCAGGGCGGGGATGCCGAGGAAGAAGGAGAGCCGGGTGGCGGCGACCCGGTCCAGGTCACGGATCAGCGCGGTGGAGATGGTGGCGCCGGACCGGGAGAAGCCGGGAAAGAGCAGGGCGAGGATCTGGGAGCAGCCGACGATCATCGCGTCCTTGACCGTGACGTCGTCCTCGCCGCGCTTGTGCCGGCCCATCTGGTCGGCCGCCCACATGTAGCCGCTGCCGACGATCAGGGAGCCGGCCACCACCCACAGCGAGGCCAGCGAGCCCTCGATGAGTGGCTTGGCCGCCAGGCCGACGACCACGATCGGGATGGTGGCGTAGATGACCCACCAGGCGAACTTGTAGTCGTGGTTCTGCCGGGCGTCGCGGTGGGTGATGCCGCGCGCCCAGGCGCCGGCGAAGCGCACGATGTCCTTGAAGAAGTAGAGCAGGACGGCGGCGATGGCCCCGACCTGGATGACGGCCGTGAAACCGACGACGGCGGTGTCGTCGACCGGGATGTGCATCAGCCCCTCGGTGATCTTGAGGTGGCCGGTGGAGGAGACCGGAAGGAACTCGGTCAGCCCTTCGACGACACCGAGCACCGCGGCCTGTCCGACACTGATCGCACTCATTGGTCCTGTCCCTGCACTATTCGAAGATTCACGGGAGCGGTAACGCCGTACCGACGGGAATTGCGGGGATGCCCGGTCATACGACGGGCCCCGGGGGCTGCGGAGAGGCTGCGGCGCTACGGCGGTGGCGGCGCAGCTCCAGGACGACGGGAATGAGAGAGACGACGACCATCAGCGCGACGGCGGGCAGCAGGTACTTGTCGACGCTCGGGACGGTGGAGCCCAGCAGGTAGCCGGCCAAGGTGACCCCGAGGGACCACAGCAGCCCGCCGGCGACCTGCCAGGCGGTGAACGTGCGCGCCGGGACGCCGAGAGCCCCGGCGAGCGGGTTGAGGACGGTGCGCACCACGGGCACGAAGCGGGCCAGCACAACAGCCTTGCCGTGCCCGTAGCGGGCCAGCAGTTCCTCCGCCCGCGCCGCGCCGCGCGTCAGGTGCGGATTGCGGCTGCGTTCCAGCAGCGGGCGACCGGCCCGTCGGCCGATGAGGTATCCGGTCTGCGCGCCGAGCAGCGCCCCGGCCACGGCGGCCGCCAGTACCGCGGGCAGGGAGAGGCGCACGCCCCCGGTCGTGGTGGTGCACAGCAGGCCGGCGGTGAACAGCAGGGAGTCGCCGGGCAGGAAGAAGCCGATCAACAGCCCCGTTTCGGCGAAGAGCACCGCGAAGACGCCGAGCGCGCCGAGGCCGGTGAGCAGGGACGTGGTGTCGAGCGGGTTCAGGGCCAGCGCCGCGGTGTGCGGTGCGGCGGCCCACAGGTGGGAGGGCATGGGGTCCTTGTGTGCCGAAGCGGCCGGTCCCGGCGCCGCGAGCGGGCGGCCGGAGCGGGACGCGCGGAGAACAGACGGTGCTTCTACATCACGTAGAAGTTCGCTGTGACTGTAGAGGATCGGCCAGGAGCCCGCCAAGCCCGCGCAGGTGAACTCTTGCCCCCGCCCCGTGGGTGCGCCGGCGCGTTCTGGGTGAAGGCGGTCAGCAGGGGACCTCGATGGTCACGACGGTGCCGCGCTCGGTGTTCTCGGCCCGTGCGGTGCCGTCGTGGGACGCCGCGACGGCGGCGACGAAGGCCAGGCCGAGTCCGGATCCCCGAGTGGTCCGGCTGGCTTCGGCCCGGCTGAAGCGGTCGAAAGCCTGGGGCAGAAAGCCGGCGGGGAAGCCCGCCCCCTCGTCGGCTACGGCGAGACGGAGCCGCCCGTCGCGGACGACGGCGGTGACGCGGATGTCGCCGGCGCCGTGGCGCAGGGCGTTGCCGAGGAGATTGCCGAGGGCGGGCCTGACCCAGCGGGTGTCTACGGAAACGGTGGCGGGAGCGATGTCGGCGGTCAGGGTGCGGTGGTCGCGCTCGGCAGCGTCTCGGTGGCGGTCCACGGTGGCGCGTACCAGGTCGGCCAGGTCCACTGGTGTGCGGGTGATGTGCTGCGTACTGCCGAGCTCCTCCAGGTCCAGGAGGGCGTTGGACAGGTCGACCAGCCGTTGAACTTCGGCGTCGACCGCCCGGAGGGTGTCGGTGAGTTCGGCCGCGGTGCGGGGGCGGTGCAGGGCGACGTCGAGTTCGGCGCGCAGCAGGGCGAGCGGGGTGCGCAGTTCATGGCTGGCGTCGGCGATGAAGCGGTGCTCGCGTTCGGCGGCGGCTTCCAGGCGGTCCAGCATGCGGTTGAGGGTGTGGCCGAGCCGGGTCAGCTCGTCGTCGCGGTCGTCGGGGACCGGCAGTCGCAGGCCGGAGGCGCCGTCGGCCAGGGTCGCCGCGCGGGTCCGGTAGCGTTCCACCGGGCCAAGAGCGGCCCGGGCGGTGCGGTAGCCCACATACGACGCGGCCACCAGCGTCAGGCCGGCGGCGAGGGCGAGTTGGCCCAGGAGTTCGCGAAGCGCCTCGTCGCGGTGACCGCGCTGGATCGCCGCGACGGCCACCACGGTGGTGCCGTCCGGGAGACGGACGCGCCCCGCCTCCAGTCTGAGCGAGGTCGGCTCGATCGGCAGGAGACGGCCGATGTCGTGGTGCACGGTGGTTCCGGCGCCGCTCGCGCGCAGCTCGGCAGCAGTCAGCAGCGGCGTCGCGTGCTGGCCGTTGCTGGCCATGGTGATCCGTCCGTGCGCGTCAATCACCTGGTAGAGGCTTCCGGCCGGTCCCTGCGGCAGCGTTCCGTCCCTGCCCAGGGCGTTGCTGAGGCCGTTGCGGTACTTGGCGAGGTCCTCGTTCAGCTGCTGGTCCAGGGCGTGTTCGACGCGCCAGTAGACCAGGCCGGCCGCTCCGGTCAGGACGACGGACATCGCGGCGGCGACCGCAATGAGCAGCCGCAGCACGATGGGCAGCCGGCGCGGCCGCCACCACCGCGGTCTGCGGCCGGGCGGCGGTGTCACGGCGTGGTCTCCAGCCGGTATCCGCGCCCGCGCAGCGTCGTGATGTCACTCCGGCCGAATGCTTTGTCGACCTTGGTGCGGAGCTTGTAGACGTGGACGTCGATGGCGTTGCTGCGGAGGTCGAACTCGCCGTCCCACACCTCGTCCAGCAGCCGGGAGCGGCTGACCACCAGCCCGGCGTTCTCCATCAGCACCTGCAGCACGGCGAACTCCCGCCGGGAAAGCTCCAGTTCGGTGCCGTCCCGCCAGGCGCGCTGCGCACCGGGGTCCAGCACGAGGTCGCCGACCTCCAGGCGGCTGTCCAGGCCGCCTGGGCCGTCCGCGCCCGGACGGCGGCGGGATATCGCGCGCAGCCTGGCATGCAGTTCCTCCATCGCGAAGGGTTTCACCAGGTAGTCGTCGGCGCCTGCGTCCAGCCCGGCGACCCGCTCGGCGACCGCGCCGCGGGCGGTCAGCAGGACCACGGGTACGTCGTTGCCCTCGCGGCGCAGGGTGCGACAGACGTCCACCCCGTCCATGCCGGGCAGCATCACATCCAGTACGACCGCGTCCACCTGCGGGTCGCGGGCAGCAGCCAGCCCGCCCGGACCGTCGTAGCGGCTGTCGGCCGTGTGACCGGACTCGCGCAGGTAGCGGACGATCAGCTCGACCAGGCGGATCTCGTCGTCGATGACCAAGAAGTGCACGGCGTGAAGGGTATGCGGGAGCCGGGCGGCCCCGGACACCGGCCACCCTCGTCGCCATCTCAACCTTCATGGTGCGTTCATGTGAAATCCCTAGCGTCCTTCACCTTGCAGCGGATCGATCACCCTGTCCGCTGGGGAGGAGAAGCATGCACAGCCACATATCGCCGCTCGCGGCGAAGGGGCTCTCGGCGCACCTGACGGCGATAGACATGATCACCCGGGCCGGGCTCGACGTCATCGCGCTGATGATATTGGTCGGCTGGCTCTACCGGCGGCGACGCTCCGTGACGGAGATCCCGCTGGTACTGACCGCGCTCAACCTCGGACTCTTCGCCGCGATGACCGCGATCACCGCGGGGAAGTTCCCCGCAGGCGTCGGCTTCGGGCTCTTCGGCATCCTGTCCATGGTCCGGCTGCGCAGCGCCGCCTTCACCCTCCGTGACGTCGCCTACACTTTCGTCGCGCTCGTCGTCGGCCTGGCCAGCGGACTACCGCAGCGGCAGACCGGGCTGATCGTCGCCCTCGACGTCCTCCTGCTGATCGCCGTATCCCTGGTGGACGACCCCTCCGCGCACCGGCCCACCCGCGTGGTGCGCGTCACCCTCGACCGCGTCTACCGCGACCCCGAGGAGATCCGGATGGACGTCGCCGCCCGGCTCGGCGCGCAGCCGCTGTCGGTGGCCGTCGACGAAGTCGACTACGTACGCGAGACCACCCGCGTCTGTGTCCGCTTCCCGGTCCAGGACCCGGCCGAGGCCGAGATGCCCGAGGAGACCGACCCGGACGCGCCACGCTCCCCCCGTACCTCGGAACGGCAGCCCGCATGACGCCCGCGACGAGCGTCCTGCACGCCCCGACACCGACCGCGTCCGGACCGGAATCGCTCGCCGAAGCCCTGGGCCTGGCACGTCTGCTGGGCGCCTCCCTCGCCGAGGTCGACGCGGCGGCCGCCTTGCAGCACCGCGTCGACCGCAAGTACCTCGTTCCCCTCGCCGTGGCAGCGCGGCTGATGGTCTCGCTGGCCGGCACCCACCGGGTCCTGGACATCGCGGGCCGCCGCACCACCGACTACCGCAGCACCTACTTCGACACTCCCGAGCTCGCCGCCTGGCGCGCCCACGTGCAGGGGCGCCGCCGCCGGTGGAAGGTCCGCACCCGGCTCTACGCCGAGGACGGGCTGTGCCGAATCGAGGTCAAGACCAAGGACGGCCGCGGCGCCACCGTCAAGCACGCCCTGAACGCCGAGGCCGACGCGTACGGACGGCTCGACAGCACGGCGACGGACTTCGTCAACGCCATGCTCGGCCAGGCAGGAATCACCTCCGTCCCGGCCACTGACCTGACCCCGGCCAGCGAGGTCCGCTACCACCGGGCGGCCCTGGCCGACCTCGAAGCCGGCACCCGCGTCACCCTCGACGGCCTGCTCACCTGCCACCGCGACGACCGGACCACCGCCCTCGACCCCGGTCACGTCCTCGTCGAGACCAAGGGCCGTCTGCGCCCCGCCCCGGCCGACCGGCTGCTGCTCGATCTGGGTGCCCGGCCCGTCTCCGTCAGCAAGTACGCCATCGGTCTCTCTCTGCTGGTACCCGGACTCCCCGGCAACGACTTCCGCCGCATCGCCCGGACCTACTTCGAAACCAGCGCACCCTCGCACGCCTTTGAAAGGAACGCCGCATGACAGCCGCCGCCCGCCGCGTGAAGTGGCAGTACCCCGTCATCGCCGTCGCCGCCGTCGCAGCCGCCGGCTTCGGGCTCGTACGCCCCCTGGTCACCGCCGACGCCACACCCGCTGCCTCGTCCAAGACCAAGCTCTCGGCCACCGACCGGGTCAAGAAGAACCCCCCGCCCGCCCTCTTCACCGACGCCCAAATCGCGGACGTGACCAAGCAGTTGAGGGCCGAGCAGCACACCGCCGACACCCTCTTCGCCCAGTGGAAGAAGGCCCACGGCACCACCCGCGACGACCACGCCTTCACCACCTGGGTCGAAGCCCACATCCCCGCCCCGCCCAGCAGCACGGCGCGTGCCGCCGAGCTCAAGCAGGTCCAGACACTCGCCCGCACCCGTACTCCGGTGGGCAAGAAGGCCGCGACCTGGCTGGAGGTCTACGGCAAGAAGGACATCTGGAAGGTCTACCTCCACGACCAGCGCGAAATCGTTCCCACCGCCGTGGGCAAGACCGACAAGACGCAGCTCAAGGCAGCCTTCACCCTCTCCAAGACGATCACCAAACAGCTCGTCGCCCGCTACAACAGTCCGGCCCCTTACGTCCTCGACACCTCGCTGCGCCCCGAGAAGCACATCAAGGCCGGCGCGAAGTGCCCCTGCTCCTACCCCTCGAAACACGGCGCCCTCTCCGCCGCCGCCGTCACCTACCTCAGCAACCTCAACCCGCACCGCGCCGCCGAATACCAGTGGATGGCGGCCGAAGTCGCCTACTCCCGCCTCTACATGGCCGGCCACCTCCCCAGCGACATCCTCGCCGGCGCCCTCCTCGGCGACCTCGTCGGTGACTACGTGCTCACCACCGGCGGCCACACCGCGTAGGGCTGCTCCGAGGGGTACGGATCGGTGGCAGGCAAGGTTGGATTCTGGGCGCGACCGTGAGTCGGTCCCGACCTGACCGTGCCGTATGCAGGAGAGATGGCGACCATCACCATCATCTGAGCAGGCTCCGGCTGTACCAAGAGGTCGGTGTGGTCCACGTCCCTGGTCGGAGCGGGCGCGACGACTCGCCGTCAGGGTGCTGGCGACATTCGCCCTTTCACTCCGCCTGGTGCGTGATCGCTGTCTGGCCGTACGTCGCAGGACGAAGACCGGCGCGGCCGGGCGGCGGCGTGTACATGCTTGGCAGCCGTACCGGCCAGGCGGGAAGTTTGGTGATGGGCCGGGCCGGGGCACGAAGAAGGCTCTGCGGCCGTTCCTCGGCCGTCAGCAAGGGGCCGCGGCGGCCGTTGGCAGGCTCGTGGCGGCGGCTTCCTCGCCGCCGGGCTGGAGGTGGCCCAGGAGCGTGCTGAGCACGCGGTTCACGGTGGGGTCGACCACGGTGTAGTACATGAACGTGCCCTGGCGGCTGGCCTTGACGATGTTGGTCAGGCGCAGTTTGGACAGGTGCTGGCTGACCGTGGTCGGGTGGGCGCCGACGATTTCGGCGAGACAGGCCACGTTCGACTCGCCCTGGGGCAGTGCGTACAGCAGCCGCATCCGGGTGGGGTCGCTGAGGATCCGCAGGACGCTGCATGCCGCGCTCGGGCCTCGCAGCCCGTCCCGGGGTGCCGTGATGGCGCGTCAGATCACGACGGCCTCGGAGGTCGTGCCATAGGAGGGATTCGCCCTCCAGGTCGACGGCATGCCGAACGTGGCGAGTGGGCGCACATAAGGAAGCCGCAGCGCCGCCACTCGATGTTCGCGGTCGGCGCCCGCATTCACTGCCCTGGGGCGAGGGCGGCTTCCGGTTCGGCGGGTTCGTCGGTGAGGCCGAGTCGCAGGTGTTCGGCGTGATACAGGGCCTGGTCGAGGAGTTCGGCGACGTGGTTGTCGTAGAGCGCATACACCACGGAGCGGCCCTGGCGGGTGCCGGTGACCAGGCCGAGGTTGCGCAGCAGGCGCAACTGATGGGAGCCCTGGTCGGCAAGACGCCGCAGTTCGCCGATGTCGCCAGTTCGGCGGCGAGTTCGATCAGCTCGTCGAGCGCCGACGCGTCACCGCTCTCGGCTCGTTGCCTGAGGTCGGACAGGGCAGGGTCGGGCAGGGCGGAGTCGGGCATGGTGGGCAACCTCTCACCTGGGGAGCTTTCCTGAGGCTCGGAGTTTCTGGCGACGGTCGTGCCATTCGTTCAGCAGTTCGGGGAGCCGCTCGGCGAGGAACTCGGTCAGCGCGACCATTTCTTCGAGCGGGGCGCGGCGTTCCGGCGGAGCGTCGGCGAGCAGGGCCAGTCCTTCCCGCAGCAGCGCCGCCTGCTCCTCGTGGATGGCGGAGTCGAAGTTCTGTGGCTGCGGGCTCGCTGGATCCAGACTCACTCGGTCCGCCGGTTCGCCGGCGGTGCGCGTGCGCCGCGTCATGCGGTAGTTCTCGAGCAGCTTGACCGCGCCGGTGATGGCGCTGCGGCTGGCCAGCAGAGCCTCGCTCAGCTCGTCAATCGTCTGCTGGGGCGGGTCGCAGACGAACAGGTACCCCAGCAGGCGTCCGGCCATCGGTGGAAAGCCGTACTGGCGTGCGTAGAAGCGGCCGACGTGGTCGGCGAAGATCAGGTCGGCATCCCGGGGCATGCAGTCGATGGTGGCGATTCTGGCTGAGATAACATTTATTTGTGTCATCGTCCCCAGCGCTTTAAGGCGCTGGCGAATCTTGGCGTGTTCACATCGTCGGCACGGCACTAGCTAGAGTGAGACAGTGACCTCTCCGTCGGAAGACCTGCCGTCACTGATCAGCGAGGACGACCGCGACGCGGCCGTGCAGCGTCTCCAGGAGGCGTATGCCGAGGGGCATATCTCGCACGAGGAGATGGACGAACGCCTCCACCGGGCGCTCACTGCCACAACGCACGGTGAGATCGCTTCGGCTCTGGTCTCGCTTCCGCAGGGGAACGAGGGCACCACGTCCACGATTGCCGCCGCCGGCGGACGGATCAAGCGGCGCGGTGTGTGGCGGGTACCTCGGTTCCTCAAGGTCGAGTCCGCATTCGGAAGAGTGCATCTGGACCTGTCCCAGGCGGTCTTCGAGCACCCGGTGGTCGACATCGAGCTGCAGCTCGGCACCGGCAGGGCGAAGATCACGGTGCCTCGCGACGCGGTCGTCGGTTTCGAGGATCTGCGCACCGGATGGAAGGATACGCACTACAAGCCCCCGCGGAGGTCCCGCCCCGGCGGGCCGAAAATCCGGATCTCCGGAACCATGGGGTACGGACGGTTGAAGATCCGCCACGCGCGGCGTTGAGGTGCTGTCCGGGAGCGGGATCACCTCTCCGGCCCCGCTAGGCCCTGTCGTCAAATTCCCGTCCGCCCCGCGACGCCATGCACGCACTCTCACCGCACCAGGCACAGACCCGAGTACGTCCAGTACGAGGGC
>NZ_JBEYFS010000185.1:0-24491 GCF_040634475.1 Streptomyces sp. NPDC007095 | reverse complement strand
AAGTACGTCCAGTACGAGGACTTCCGGCCGGCACGCCGAGAGCACGCACCGGACGCCGCTCCTTGACGGGCAAACGTTGCCTGCCACGGCACTAGCTCCGTTGGCAGTGCCGGGGAACTGCGGGCGGAGTTAGCTCCGTTGGCAGTGCCGGGGAACTGCGGGTTGTCCTTCGGCCGCGCGTATGCCGTGGCTGGGCGCGCAGTTCCCCGCGCCCCCTGGGGCGCGCATCCCCCTGGCCCACCTGCATAAATGCGGTTGTCCGAAGCTGTGTCACTCATTCGGGTGGCAAGTCGGGGCGATCTGGCCCGATCGGGGCATGCGGTCGACAGAATCGGACCGGCCTCTTGAAGGTCGTCTGCGCTGTCAGGGCCTATTGGGGGGCCAATCGGCATGATCCGTATCAAGGCTGGGGCTCCCCGCAGGGCGACGTCCCGGACGAATTCGCGGGGGCCGGCCCGAGTGGGCCTCCGGGCGCGACCCCGGGGGAGCGGTCTGCGGGCCGGGCTCGTCCGGGCGGTGAGCCGGGGCAGACCGCGCGTGCGACCGGCCCGGACGGTCCACGTCGGTGGTCCGCCGGACGGCCTCGACCGGGCCGAGCGGCGGACCCTGCGGCGGGTACTGAGCCTGGGGCTGCCCACCGCCTGGGGCGCGATCGCCATCACGTACAAAATGACCTGCCCGCTCGCCCAGCGGGACGGGCTGGAAGCGCGGATCGTCACCAGCGCCGTCTTCTTCGCCGTCGGCACCGGGCTGATCCTCCACGTCAGACGGGCGCTGCTGCGGGAGCTGCGGCAGATCCGCAAGGTCGCGCGCGCCGCCCAGAGCGTGCTGCTTCGACCGCTGCCTCCGCGCATCGACGGTCTCAGCATCGCCGCGGCCCAGCTCTCCGCCGACCACGGCGCGAACATCGGCGGTGACCTGTACGAGGTGATCGCCACCGAGTACGGCGTACGGGTCGTCATGGGCGATGTGCGCGGACACGGGCTCGCCGCCATCGGAACCGTCGCCGCCGTCCTCGGCAGCTTCCGCGAGGCCGTGCACGACGAACCCGAACTCGCCTGCGTGCTCCGGCGGCTGGAACGCGCACTGGCCCGGCACCTGCGCGAGCGGGCGCGTGCCGAACACCCCTCGGCGGGCCCGGAACCCGACAGCCCGGTCGCCGAGGAGTTCGTCACCGTACTGCTCCTGGAGATCCGCCGCGACGGCGAGGTGTACGCCCTCAACTGCGGTCACCCGTCGCCGTACCGGCTCGGCACCGGTCGCGTGGAACCACTCACGGGAGCCGAACCGCTGCCCCCGCTCGGTCCGTTCCCGCTCCCGGCCGAACTGGCGGCCACCCGGTGCGGCCGGCTCCTCCCCGGCGAGGCCCTGTTCCTGCACACCGACGGAGTGGAGGACGCCCGCGACCAGCGAGGCTGCTTCTTCCCGCTGCCCGCCACGCTGATCAGAGCTGTCCGCGTCCAGCCGTTCTCACCCCAGTCCGTCCTGCGCACCGTCCTCACCGACCTGCTCCGCCACAGCGGTGGCAGGCCGGCGGATGACGTGGCGGTCCTGATCCTCCGGAACGACCGCAGCCGAGTCACTCCGACGCAGCAGGGCCACTCCGTGGCGCAGCACGTCACGCGAGCGCAAGGTTTTTAGGGGCGCGGGGCTGTGACACGTGCGGCTGGGCCGCGTGGGCGCAACCAGCCACAACGTACCTGCGGCCGACATGCAACCCGCAGTGACCCCGCTCAGCCGGCGGAGCCGGGCCGCCGCACTGTACGAGGGGGAGCCGGCGGCCCGGCCGGCCTCTTGCGAGGCATTTCAGTCAACAGGCCGGGAACTCTGCGCGACAGCGTGCACACCGTACGGATACGAGCATTCGGTTCACACCCCGTGTGAAGGGGGACCCACAAGCGCAAGGGACGGATTACTCTGACCGCACTGTCGCCACCGAGCCATCCGGGGGCCCGAATGCAGCCCAACACTCTGCTCGACGCGATACTCGACGAGGCCAGCATCTCACACGCCGGACTCGCCGCGCATGTCAACCAGGCGGGGAGGGCACGCGGCCTCGCCCTCAGATACGAACACACGGCCGTGGCACGGTGGTTGAAGGGCCAGCGTCCGCGCGGCCAGGTGCCCGACCTGATCTGCGAAGTACTGGCGGGGCGCCTGCACCGGCCTGTCACCCTCGACGACATCGGCCTCGGTGTGCCCGGCGAGCCGTCCGCCCCGCACGGCACCTCGCTCTCCGGTTTCGTGGAGCGCGCCACCGCCCTGTGGCGCTCGGACGAACAGCAGCGCCCGCACCTCCTCGGCGCCCCGGCCGTCACCGGAACGCCCGCCGTGATGCCCGTGTGGGAGTGGGAGAACCCGCCCGAGGACGTGGACGTCTCACGCGGCGGCCGCCACCACGTGAGCATGGCCGACATCGAGATGCTGCGCGCGGCCCGCGCCCACTACGAGCAGATGTACCGCAAGGCGGGCGGGGTGGCGACCCGCAGCCGGATCGTCGGCTTCCTCAACGCGGAGACCGCGCCCCTGCTGCGCGGCAGTTACCCCGACGCCACCGGCCGCCAACTCCACCGTGCGACGGGCGGCCTGGTCGCCATAGCGGGGATCTGCGCCTACGACTCCGACGCACACGGGCTCGCCCAGCGCTACTTCCACCAGGCGCTGCGGCTGGCGAAGGCCAGCGGGGACCGGGGTCTTGGGGCGTACGTCATAGCCCTGCTGGTCAACCAGTCGCTGTTCATGCGCGAGCACCGGCAGGCCGTCGCCTTCGCGGAGGCCGCGCTGCGCGCCGCCGGGCGGCACATCACCCCGGCGCTCGCCTCGGACCTCTACGCCATGCAGGCGAAGGCGTACGCACACCTCGGCGACGGCAGCAGCGCGCTGTCCTGCATCCGGCGTGCAGAACAGGCCGCCGAGCGCATCCGGCGCGGTTACGAACCGGACGAGACCGGCTATGTCCAGCCCGGTCTGGTCAACGTACAGGTGGCGGAGGCACTGCTGAGCCTCGGTGACCTGGTGGCCGCCGCGGCGCACGCCGAGGCGGCAGTGGACACTCCGGCGCACGACCGGGGGCGCGTGCACCGTCTTGCGATGCTCAGTCAGATCGAGCTGCGGCAGGGGAATGCCGACAAGGCGGTGGCCACCGCCGTCCAAATGGCCGAGCAGGCCCGGGGAATGGAGTCCCAGCGGCTGCGCGACCGACTGCGCGCGGTACGCGAACACCTGGTGCGCAGCGGCTGTGCGGGCACGGCCGAGGCCGCCGAACTCATCGACGGAGCACTGCGCGTACCGCTGTAGACCACCGAGTCCCGCCGCCGCACCGTGCACTGTGCGCTGCTGTGCGCCTGCTGTCAGGACGCTCCTGCTGCGATATTGCCATCTACTCGGCGGAAGGTGGCAGAACCGTGCAGTGGACGAAACAGAACGAACAAACTGTGTACGCAAACCGCTGGTTCAGCGTCAATCTCGCAGATGTCGAGCTGCCGGACGGTCGGCACCTCGATCACTTCTTGATACGGCTGCGTCCCGTGGCCGTGGCCACGGTGGTGAACGAGGCCAACGAGGTGCTGCTCCTGTGGCGGCACCGCTTCATCACCGACAGCTGGGGCTGGGAACTCGCGGCGGGCGTCGTCGAGGACGGCGAGGACATCGCCGTCGCGGCGGCCCGCGAACTCGAGGAGGAGACCGGCTGGCGACCGGGACCCCTGCGCCATCTGATGAGCGTCGAGCCCTCCAACGGGCTCACCGACGCCCGGCACCATATCTTCTGGGCCGACGAAGGCGCGTACATCGGACACCCTGTGGACGACTTCGAGTCCGACCGTCGGGAATGGGTTCCCCTCAAGCTCGTCCCCGACATGGTCGCCCGCGGCGAGGTCCCGGCCGCCAATATGGCTGCCGCGCTACTCCTCCTGCACCACCTCAGGCTCGGGCAGGACGCGTTGCCCCGATCCATCCCCCCACGGCGTCCTGGACGCTAGTCGGCTAGCGCCCGAGAGCCTGCCAGACCGCCACGGCGAGTGCGCCCACGGCCGTGAGGGCCGCGATCGCGGGCAGTGGCCAGCGGGTGTGTTCCAGGGCGACGACCCGTGCGCTCAGGTCGTCGAGCTCCTTGGCGGTCTGTTCGGCGCGGTGACTGAGCAGGGCATGCCCTCCCTCGACGCGTGCGTATGCCACGTCGAGGCGACGGCGTAACTCTGCGAGTTCTCCATGGACCACGGGATGCTCCGGGTCGGCGGTCACGGGTCCGCTCCTTTCCGTAGTCGTCACATCCCTTGGATGCGCACGGAAAGTCAACCCGCCTGGTGGACACGTGGGGAGCGTGTGCGAGGGGCATATGCGAGCCCGGCGCGCACACGGCGTGTGAATGGCGCGGGCCCGGCACCGAAAGGGGCGCCGGGTCCGCGTACGCCTGAGTTTCACCGTACGTAATCAGGTGACGGTACGAAAGGGGGCGACCGTACGTGATCAGGCGTAGGTGTAGAAGCCCGAGCCGGACTTCCGGCCGAGCCGGCCCGCGTCGACCATGCGCTGGAGCAGCGGGGGAGCGGCGTACAGCGGCTCCTTGTACTCCTCGTACACGTTGTCAGTGTGCGCGTCAGGCACGCTATTTATCACGCCGTCGCCGTCCCTGTAGTGGCAGGTCTGCGTGATCGACTGCCTCTGCACTTCGGGGCGCGCGGCGCAGGCCGATACCGCGGAGTGGGTGTTGCGGCTGGAAATGGCTTCCCTCCCGCTCGACCGTCGTGTTCCGGGTTCTGCGACGGCGTGGTCCAGGTGCTGTGCGAGGCGAAACAGAGCGGGCTCGCGTTGGAGTGGCGTCAGACGGCCCTCGACCGCGACCAGGCCGACCACAGGCCGTCGGCCCCGGCCCTCTGCTCTCAGCGCCAGGTCAGGACGAGAGTAGGTGCGGCGCGTACTCGCGGACCGCATCCAGCAGTTGTCGCTTCGACGGGTTGACCATGGCGTGCCCGGCGACGGTGACGGTGGGCACCGTCTCGTTTCCGTCCGCGACGGAGCGGACGAACGCCGCTGCGTCCTTGTCCCGCCAGATGTTCCGCTTGGTGTAACGCAGGCGCGTGAAGAGCAGGCTCAGCCGCAGGTTCATGCAGAACACGCAGCCGGGCCGCCAGTACATCACGACGCCGTCGCTTTCCTCGGTCATGCACTTCCCCCGTACGGTGTTGCTGTCCCTGGCGGCCGGAACTTCCAGCCTACGGGACACCGGGGCCCGTACCTCGGGGCGTGGCCAGGATCTCGCGGCCGCGGTCCGGGGTGATCAGCTGGGCCAGGACCGGGTCGGCGAACAGGGATATCGGGGCAATATGGTCCTCGCACACCGGGTGCCACAGGCGTAGCGCTGCACGGAGTTCGGGCCAGGCTTCGTCACACAGGCCCGCGCGGGCCGTGCGGACCTTGGCGGGGTCGGACATTGGGTCGGGTTCGGGCCGCGGGCCGCCGCCCGCGTACAGGGTGACGACGATCGGCCCCGTACGGATCGGCGGCTCGTCGGGAGCCTGAAAGGCCGGCTGCCCGGCGAGGCGGTCGGCGACGGCGTGCACGGCCGCGTCGAACTCGGGTCCGCCGAAGGTGAGCCGGAAGCCCGGCTCGGCCGCCCGGGCCTCGTAGTCGGCGACGAGCGCCCGCACAGGTGCGGGCGCGTGCTCCTTGAGCCGCGGCAGGGGCCGCAGGTCGTGGGGGTGCGCGAGCTGGTCCTGCCGGACCAGGAGCGGCAGGAGTTCCGCGGTGAAGAGCGGGCTGAGCAGGAGGTCGTCGTTCCCCGGGCGGTACCACATCAGGCTCGCGATGTGGCCGCGCCAGTCGCCGAGCATCGCCTTCATCTGCATGCTCAGCACGTCTGCTCGCTCCCGCCCGTACTCGTGCGCCTGGGCGAACACCGACAGCGGTCCGTCGACCGCCCCGGCCAGCGCCTCGCATCGGGCCCGCTCGACCTCCGCGTCCCAGTGGTCCCGGGTGGCGCCCGGCGGCTTGCGCAGGGCGTGGAAGGACACCCACTGTCGGCGCATGAGGCCGTGGAAGGAGCCGTACCGCTCCGGTCCCTCGCCGGACCAGGAGGCGAGCCAGTACGCCGCCCACTCGCCGTCTACGTCCACGTCGTCGGGGTCGAGCAGCATGACCGCCGCGTCACCCTCAAGGGACAGGCGCAGGCAGCGCGCCAGGACCTTCGCCTCCTGAACGTCGAATGCCTCCTCACCGTCCTCGTCCTCTTCGACATCGTCCTCCGCGAGGTCTTCCCAGACCTCGATCCAGGTGCGGTCGTCGGTGTCCCGCAGCCATTCCAGCTCCGCGGCGCCCGCCAGCCGGTAGATGAAGTTGCCCGCGTCCCGCCACCCGTTGGTGACCAGCAGGAACTCCCGCAGCGAAGGCGGCAGCCGGCGCCCCAGCCGGGGGGCGGCCGCAGCGACCTCGGCCTCACTGGCCGGCGCGAACCCGAGCCAGGCGTCCCGCACGACCTCCTGCGCGAGCGGTGCGTCCTTGTCCGGGTCGTGCCCCGCGATCCACTCCGCGCTCCACTGCTCCAGAAACGGCCGCCACGTCGTACGCTCACCCATCGTCCCCTCCGCCTCTCGCTCTCCGTCGTCCGACTTCACCTCACCACAGGGGTACGACAACGGGTTGCGGCCCGACTCGGCTACGCCCGTCTTCCGCGGGAAGAGATCAAGACCCGTGACCGCGCCCCGGCCCCGGGCTTCGAGAGAGCCAGAGGTCCCGGTTGCCCGCGATCAGCACGCGCCCGTCCGCGAGGGTGACCGCCGTTCTCGGGGGGTCCTCGCTGCAGCCGAGGCCGCCGCGTTTCCAGCCCGTGGTCGTCCCGTTGCCGACCCAGATGGAACTGCACAGCACTGTGCGGGTGTTCGGCTTGGACTTGGGCCGGGGGGCCGAGCCGACCAGGACCGGGTGGCCCGCGGAGTCGACGGTCGCGGCAGTGATCTCGCCGGTGCCCATTGCCGAAGTGTCCATCCGGGTCCAGCGGGTGCCGTCCTTGCTGGTGAGAACCAGCGGGAGGGAGTCGTAGAAGGCGCCGGCCCTGGCATAGCCACCCACGGCGAACCAGTGGTCCGACGCGTACAGGATGCTGTGCACCTGTGTGCCCGGTGGCATCCCGGTGATTTCGCCGGACGTCCAGTGCGCGCCGCCGTCCGCGCTGCGCCAGAACGGGATCGTGCCAGAGGAGTGGAAGTCGAAGGCGTTGGTCGCTGCCGCGCCGAAGGCGACGACCTCCTTGCCGTTGACGCCGAAGTCGCCCACGGGTGTGGACGGTTGCCGACCGTCGATCGGCGGCAGCGGCACGCGACGCACGGTCTTGCCCGCGTCGTCGGACGCGAACACGTACGGAGACTCCACCCGGTCGACCGTCTGGCCGCCGCCGATCAGCAGGAGCGAGCCGACCTTGACCGCGGTGTTCACCGAGGCGTCGTCCGCGGTCTCCTGCTCGGGGCGGGTGTTGAACGTCAGTGGCAGCGTGGCGAGCCGGAACTGCTCGCCGTTCGGTGCCCGGCGGGTCAACGTGGCGCCGACACCGATCAGCGAACCGTCGTCCCACGGCACCACCACGTCGCCCGGCAGGCCGCCACCGGGCCAGCCGCCGCGCATGGAGTACGGCACGTCGGTTTCGTCGTCGGCGCCCGGCTTCGGGTTGATCGAGAGCTTCGTACAGCCGTTGGAACCAGTCCAGTTGACGTTCACATAGCGGTACCCGTTGGCGAATGTCCCCTCGCCCAGGGCGCAGTCACCCAGCGGCACCAGCTGGCGCAGACCCTCGCGGGGCGCCACGTACCCCTTGTTGTGCGGGCCGGTCACCGACGGGTAGTCCACCGTGCCCGCATACTCCTTGAACCCGAGCTCTGCCGCGCTCGTGTCCCCCGTGCCGGTGTCCCCTGCGTTGATCCTGCCGCAGCCGCCCAGTACCAGGGCCGCACTGGCTGCCAGGCTCGCGACGGCGGCGAGCCTCCCCCCACGTGTTCTCATCCCTCCACGCTACTGAACTCGAACACGTGAATGCCGGGCGCTGCCATGGTGGGCGCTGCATACGACAGCCTCGGCTACGACGGATTCCACGACTGGCCCCTGCTCCAGGACCGCTACACGCTCGCCGTCCTGTTCGAATACGCTGCCACCCTCGGCCTCATCGGCATCGAGTACGTTCCGCCCGTCGGCGCCCGCGAGGACTACCGCGACAACTGGGGCGGCGACGACCTCGACCAACTCTCCTGTTATGACGGCCTGCTCGCCCTGTGCCTGAACCCACTCGGCGCGTACGCCACCGGCCGCGCCCCCGCCTACATCCCCGCGCCAGACCCCGTCGACACAGACTGCCCCGGCATCAAGGGCCTGCCGAATTTCGGCATCGTCGCCCTCGATGGACTGCGTCCCGCCGATGCCCTGCTCTTGGACTGAGGCGACCCCTGTGGTGTGGACACTCTGACAATGGATCTTGTAGGTCCGAGGAAGGGTGTCCTGGTGGGACGGAAGTCTCCATATCCGGTGGAGTTCAGGAACGACGCGGTGGCGTTGTACCGCGCGGGGGCGGGAAGCGGACGTATGCCGCGGTCGCCGCGGACGTCGGGGTGACCGGCGAGACGCTGCTCGATCGCCCCCGCAAGAGCCTCGGTTGGAAGACACCCGCCGAAGCCCTCAACGGCCATCTACTATCGATCAAATAAACCGGTGTTGCATCCACTGATTGAACCTGGTCAGTACACCTCGGGCGCGTTCGCCCAGGTCTGCGACCGTTTCGGGATCCGCAGGAGCATGGGCCGCGTCGGGTCGAGTTACGACAACGCCCTCGCCGAGAGCTTCTGGCAGGGGCTGAAGAGAGAGACGATGCACCAGAGGCTCTTCACGACGATCAGCCAGGCCAGGCTGGAACTCTTCCAGTGGCTGACGTACTACAACGGGCGAAGGCGCCACAGCTCGCTCGGCTACCTCTCACCCGTCGAGTTCGAACAGCAGCACCAAACAGAACGTAGACTCACACTCGCGGCATGAACCCCTGTGTCCACACTCCGGGGGGCACCTCAGTTGATGATGTCACCGGCTGGATGCTGCTGTCTGTGGTGTCTGCCACGGCAGCGAGCGGGCTCACCGGCGGAACGGTCGCTGAGCCGTTGTGCTGGTTAGTGGTGATCACCGCCTGCGCCATGCTCCTCGGCCGACCGGCAATCCGGTGGCTCATGGCCAGGACGCAAACCCCGCAGGCAGCCACGGGCGCGGCGACCGTGGTGATCATCGGATGCGCGGCGGTCACACAGGCCATGGGTATCGAGGCGTCGTTCGGCGCCCTCGTCGGAGGCCTCCTGGTACGCACCGCTGGAGCGGAGGCGAAGAGGGGACTGGCGCCCCTGCGCTCCGTCACGCTCTCGGTTCTCGCACCACTCTACTTCGCCGAGGCGGGCCTGCGTATGGATCTGTCCGCGCTGGGCACGCCGGTGGTCGCCGTGGCCGCGCTGTGCGCGCTCGCCGTGGCGACCGTGGGCAAGTTCACCGGAGCGCTGCTCGGCGCCCGCGTCGCGCGGCTTGATCGCCGGGCCGGCCTAGTGCTCGGCGCCGGCATGAACGCGCGCGGGGTCATTCAGATCATCGTGGCCGGAATCGGTCTGCGGCTGGGCGTGCTGAACACCGCGTCTTACACGATCGTGGTACTGGTCGCGATCGGAACCTCGCTGATGGCGCCGCCGGTGCTCCGCCGAGCCGTGCGGCGCATCGAGGCCAACGACGAGGAGCGGGCCCGTCTCCAGCGGGGCAAGGACCTGGCGGGCGTCTCCTGAGGAGACGCCCGGGGCCTACGCTTTGAAGGCTTCGAAGTCGATCGCGGCGAGGCGCTCCGGGTCCAGCAGGATCTGGATCTGCGTAATCCGGTCCTGCCTGACGGCGAATCCCATGACGGACACCGGTACGCCGTCCCGGTCGACCAGGACACCGGGGGTGCCATTGACCAGGACGGCGGTCACCGTGACGCCGGGCTGACGGAACAACGCGGCCCGCTCCGACACGAGGTGGGCCCCATGGATCTCGGCCGAGGCGGAGGAGAGCGCGAGTCCGCCGTCAGCACGGAGTTCGACATCCGGGTCCAGCACGGCCACGAGCCTGTCGAGATCACCGTTGCGCGCCGCGGCGAAGAAGGCGTCGACCAGCATGCGTCGGGTCGCGAAGTCGCCGCCGGAGTCCACCTCGTGGGCACCCTGCACTCGGCGGCGTGCCCGGCTGGCGAGCTGGCGCGTCGCCACCGTCGTACGCCCGATGACGGTCGCGATCTCGTCGAAGGTCAGATGGAACATGTCGTGCAGTACAAAGGCCACACGCTCGGCGGGGGCGAGCGCGTCCAGCACGATCAGCAGCGCGAGGCTCACCGAGTCGCTCAGCAGAGCCTCGTCCTCGGGGCCGTGGGAAGGTTCGTGCCCGACGACGGGGTCCGGCAGGCGTACGCCGACCGGGTCCTCGGGCCGCGCGGCGCGTGACCGGAGGGCGTTCAGGCAGATCCGGCCGATCACGGTGGTCAGCCAGGCGGCGAGGTTTTCGATCTCGTCCGTCTTGCTGCGGCTGAGTCTGATCCAGGTCTCCTGTACGGCGTCCTCGGCCTCGGCGTGTGAGCTCAGCATCCGGTAGGCGACGGTTCTCAGATGTGGTCGGAAGTCTTCGAACTGCTGCGCCAGCCGATCGTGCTCGTGCACGGTCACACTCCTCGGTCGTGGCGGGTCGTCACTAGTGGGTGGCTAGCCGACCCACTGATCCTGAACCCGACTTGGAGTACGGATGATCACTTCGTCATTGCATATCACACGCATCTTGAGGGGAGGGATGACATGAGCCTCTCTCTCACCGAAACGCGGCGTCGGCGGCTGACTCTTTTCGCCATGTGTATGGCGACATTCATGACCTCACTCGATTTGACCATCGTGAACGTGGCGCTGCCGTCGATGCAGAGCGAACTGCGCATGAGCGCTGCCGAGCTGGAGTGGGTGATCAGCGCGTACTCGCTGAGCCTGGCCGCGATCATCCCGGCCAGCGGAGCGCTCGGCGACCGGTACGGCCGCAAGCGGGTCTTCCTGACAGGAATGGTCGTCTTCCTGATTGGCGTGATCGCCTGCGCGGTGGCATGGAACGCGACCTCGCTCGTCGCCTTCCGTGCCGTGCAGGGAATCGGTGGCGCGGCGATGCTCGCCCTGGGACTGTCGATCATCACGGAGACCTACCCACAGGAGCAGCGCGCCAGTGCGATCGGGGCCTGGGCGGCCATCGGCGGCACCGGATTCGGTGCTGGACCTGTCGGCGGAGGCATCCTGCTCACCTTCTTCAGCTGGCCGTCCGTGTTCTGGATCAACCTGCCCTTCGCTGCTCTGGGTATCGCCTGTACGGTCGTGGCGGTCCGCGAGTCGCGCAACCCGCAGGCGCGCAAGCTCGATGTACCGGGGATGGCGCTCAGCTCCCTGGGGCTGGTCTGTCTCACGCTCGGGTTTGTCGAGTCGTCCGACCACCCGTGGGGTGGAGCCCTCGTGTCGGCGCCCCTGGCCGCCGGCGTGGTCTTGTTACTCGCCTTCTTCTGGTGGGAGCGCCGTGCCCCGCATGCCATGCTGCCGCCGGCTCTGCTGCGGGCAAGGAGCTTCGCGAGCGCCTCAGGCATCTACATGCTCTGCTACGGCGGGATGAGCGGCGCGCTCTTCTGGGTCACGCTGTACTTCCAGAACGTCGCGGGCTGGTCGGTCCTGCGCACCGGGCTGTCGTGGCTGTTCATGAACATCCCGTTCCTGACCATGGCACAGTTCGGCGGGCGGCTCGACTCCCGCTTCCGCGCGTCGACGGTGGCTACCTGGGGCACGCTGGTGGCTGCGGTCGGCGTGTTCCTGCTCAGCCGTGCAGGAACCACTCCGTTCGCCGTGAGCGCCCTCGGATACGCGCTGTACGGCGGAGGGTTCGGCACATTCGTGCCCGCGGTGACCCATGTGGCGATGCGTGACGTACCCTCCGGTGTCTCCGGTGCGGCCTCCGGTGTCCTGAACGCATCGCGGCAGATCGGCTCCTCGGTGTGCCTCGCGCTGTTCGGTACCTTGGGCGTCAACGCGGCCGCCTCGGCCTGGCAGAGCAAGGTGTCCGAGCTGGACGGGACGCGCCATGCCACGGCAGTCGGGCATGCGCACGACGTGGGTGGCGGACGCGTACAGAGCGTGGTGGATACGCTCGGCGCACCCTTCCGGCAGCCAGCCGTCGACTC
Organism: Streptomyces sp. NPDC007095; assembly: GCF_040634475.1. NCBI lineage: Bacteria > Bacillati > Actinomycetota > Actinomycetes > Kitasatosporales > Streptomycetaceae > Streptomyces > Streptomyces sp. NPDC007095. The sequence continues at coordinate 12,262 of NZ_JBEYFS010000185.1, read as the reverse complement.
TTTCCTCCACGGCTACCAGCTGGCCGTCGGGATCGCCGCGGCCTGCACGGCTGTGGCGGCGGGCCTCGCTTGGACGGGGTTCCGGCAGCGGGCCGAGCGGCAGCAGGCCGCCACGCAGCCAGACCCGGCCGTCCAGAAACGCGAGGCCACCGTGACAGGCGATAGCTTCCCCCGACAGAGCAAGTGATCCACATTGCAATGAAGAAGGGCGGCCAGGGGGATCGGAGGTCGACACACTGCCCTGGCGCCCGGCTTTACAACTACGTCAGTGAGATTGCGCCCCGCCTGGGCGGCCATGCCGCCAGCGGACCTCCTAAGTGTTCCGCCATAGGTCGCATTGCCATGTCAGTGCAGTATCAGGGCGCATCTCTTATCGAACCCACAAGGCAGAACGCTAGATTGCCCGGTTGCTATGGGGAGAAATTCTTGAGCAAAGGCGTCAAGTTAATACGCTGGCCTATCGAAGCTGAAACGCGAGACAACTGCAGAAAGGCGGGTATTCCCCGCCTGCTGGTCGTGGAGGCCGGCAACGATGCTCCCGTCTGTGTGGACCCCACAGAGGACTGGATCAGAGCGCCCGCCCCCCCGCGGCGACGTCGAGGCACGCATCCAGGCGTTGGCCCAGCGCGTCTATGGGCGGAAGGTTCCGACCGTCGACTCCACCGGAATTCTCTATTTCGGCACCGAATCGGTGGCCATCTCCGATACCCAGATGGGAATCATGGAGCAGCTCGCCGCCCACTACGGCGAAGTGGTCTACCGGTCGGAGCTGGAGCGGCAGGTGGTCAAAGCCACTGGGAAGATCTCCAGAAACGCCCTCGACCTGCAGATCATGCGGCTGCGCCGCCGTATCGCCATGGTCGGGCTCAGTCTCCGGACCGTCTGGGGCCGGGGCTACATCCTGGAGACCGACACAGCGTGACCGCGGTGCTGAACCCTAATGGACAGCAGTACGGACCGCTTCCGGGCTACCGTCGATGCCGTGGTCAGGCTGTGGACAGAGCCCGACGTCAGCGAGGACACGCCGTTCTTCCGTTATGACGGCGCGAACTCCCTGCCGCTGCCCACGCAGGACCCGCACCCTCCCGTGTGGGCCGCCGCGCTCCTCACCCGCTCCAGCTTCGAATGGATCGGGGACTCCGGCTACAACCTCCTGATCGCCTCCGCGCCCAGCCGTGAGCAGGTGGGCCAGGTCCGCGAGATGATCGAGCTGTACCGGAGCAGGTTCGTCGCGGCACCGAACAACGCCGGAAAGCAGCCGCAGGTCGCCATCAGCGTCGCGCTGTACCTGGCCGACTCCGACGAGGAAGCGGTGGAGCAGGGCACCGCTGCGCTGCGTCGGCACTGGGACACCTTCGGCTCGGCAGCCGACGCGTGGCGCAGCCGCACATCCACCTCGTACCAGGGCTACCGCGAGGCCGTAGTGGACAAGCACCAGGCCGGCCCGAGCGAGGCCGCAGGCTTGGCGGTGATCGGTTCGCCCCGCAGCGCGGTCGACCAACTGCGTCAGATCGAGCGGGAATTGGGGGCGGACATCGTCCTGTTCCAGCTCGATTACGGCCAGCAGCCCCTGGAGACGATGGAGCGCAGCCTGAAACTGTTCGCGTCTGAAGTCCGCCCCCACCTGGGCGGGGCTCGATGACCGGGAGGCTGGCCGGCCGTACGGTGCCGGAGCTGTTCGAGGCACAGGCGGCGCGCAGCCCGGAGACGCCAGCTGTGCTGTACAAGGACACCTCGCTCACCTATGGCGCGCTCAACGAGCGTGCCAACCAGCTGGCCCGGCTGCTGATCGACCAGGGCGTGGGCCCGGACCACCTGGTGGCGCTGTCCGTGCCACGTTCCCCCGATCTGGTAGTGGCGCTGCTGGCGGTCCTCAAGGCGGGCGGCGCCTATCTGCCCCTCGACCCCCGCTACCCCACGGCCCGTAAGGCGTTCATGGTCCAGGACGCAGCCCCGCGGCTGCTCGTACGGGCGGGGGTGGGACGGCCCGAAGGAGTGGAACTGGAGGAGGTGGTCCTCGACTCCGAGGCATGCGCGGAGGCGTGCTCCGGGTACAGCGGCGCGGACGTACGGCAGTCTGAGCGGCGGGAGCCGCTGTCGGACCTCCACCTCATGTACGTGATCTACACCTCCGGCTCCACGGGGACACCGAAGGGCGTCGCGGTTACCCACGAGGGCATCGCGGACTTGGTCGCCACACAGGCGGCCCGGTTCCAGCCCGCTCCCGCTGACCGGGTGCTGGCCTGGGCCTCGATCAGCTTCGACGCGGGATTCTGGGACATCGCGCTCGCCCTGCTGCACGGGGCCACCCTCGTCGTGGCAGACGACGAGGACCTGCTGCCGGGCGATGCCCTGCACGAAACTCTGGTCAAGTACGAGATCGACCACGCGGTGCTGCCACCAGCCGCGCTCAGCGTCACGGACAGCCAGGGAGTGCTGCCCGGTGGCACGATCATGTCGACTGGTGACGCCTGCACCCCGGCCCTGGTGCGCACCTGGGCACCGGATCGGCGCATGTTCAACGGCTACGGCCCCACCGAGGTGACCGTCGGCTGCACCATCGCCGGCCCGATCACCGAGGCGGACGGTGTCGGTATCGGCGTGCCGTGGACCGGGGCCCGGGTCTATGTGCTCGACGACAACCTGCGGCCCGTGGCCGATGGCGAGCTGTACCTGGCCGGCTCCGGACTGGCCCGAGGCTATGTCAACCGTCCGGGACTGACCGCGGTGAGGTTCCTGCCGGACCCCTTCGGTCTGCCGGGCAGCCGCATGTACCGGTCGGGAGACCGCGGGCGACGGGATACCGACGGCCGGTTCCACTTTGCCGGCCGTGCCGACGGGCAGGTGAAACTGCGGGGCTTCCGTGTCGAACTCGGCGAGATCGAGGCCTTCCTTACCGGGCAGCCGGACGTGGATCTGGCCGTGGTGGTCGTCGAGGGAGAACTCGCTGACGCGCGGCTGGTCGCATACGTAAGCGCGCGTCCCGGTGACACCATCGACTCGGCGGGCCTGCGGGTGCGGATGGCCGGCGCCCTGCCGGAGTTCATGGTGCCGACGCGCATCGAAGTACTCGAGGCCTTCCCCACTCTGCCCAACGGGAAGATGGACCGCGCCGCCCTGGCAGGCCGGGACGGCGCGGTCGCGCAGGCGCAGCACGGCGCACCTCGAGAACCGAGTTCGCTGGAGAACGGGCTGTACGACACGGTCGCCCGGCTGCTCGGCCTGCCGAAGGTCGATCCCGAGGGGAACTTCTTCGACCTCGGCGGCAATTCCCTGCTCGCAGGCCGGCTGATCGGCTCGCTGCGCGAGGAACTGGGTGTGCGCGTGTCCATCCGGGCGGTTCTCGGGGCGCGCGATCTGCGGGAGATCGCCCGGTCCCTGAACCGCTGACAGCAACGACGGCCGCAGGACGGACCGCGGCCCAGTGCGGCAAGGAATGGAGAGTTCCGTGACTGAACAGTTGGTCCACTTCCCGATCCTGAAGGAGCCGGCCTGCCCCTTCGACCCGGCGCCCGCCCTGCGCGCGCTCGGCGACCCGGTCCGAGTCACGCTTTGGGACGGCAGCACCCCATGGCTGATCACCGGATACGAACTCGGACGCAAACTCCTGGTGGATCCTCGGATCAGTGCCGACTCGACCAAGCCCGGCTACCCCCACTTCGACCTGGGCAGCCGCGAGCGGCGCAAGGACGGCCGCTCCTTCGTCGCCATAGACGACCCCGAGCATGCTCGTCAGCGACGCATGGTTTCCTCGCCGTTCGCCATCCGGAACATCGAGGCGCTCAGGGGAGATGTCACCGACATCGTCAACGGGTTGATCGACGGCCTTCTCGCAGGCCCCAACCCGGCCGACCTGGTCAGCCAGTTCGCCTTCCCGACATCCACCCAGGTCATCTGCCGGATGCTCGGAGTGCCCTATGCCGACCACGAGTTCTTCCAGGAGCAGAGCACCCTCATGCTCCACCGGGACGGCTCACCCGAAATGGTGGTGGGCGCTCAGGAGGCACTGCGTGGCTATCTCAGGAAACTGATCGACCGGCAGATGAAGGAGCCCGCGGACGGTCTGATCTCCTCGGTGATCGAGACACAGGTACGTACGGGTTTACTGAGCCCGGAGCAGTTGTCGTACATATCCATGACACTGCTGGTAGCCGGGCTTGAGACCACCGGGAACATGATCGCCCTCGGCACGTTGGCTCTGCTGTGCAACCCTGACCAGTTGTCGCTCTTGCGGGAGACCGAGGACCAGACGCTGATTAATGGCGCGGTCGACGAACTGCTCCGCTACCTCAACATTTCGCACTCCGGACGCCGACGAGTGGCGCTTGAGGACATCACCATCGGGGACATCACCATCCGAGCCGGCGAGGGGATCATCCTCGCCAGCGAACTGGCCAACCGGGACCCGGAGAATTTCCCCCACCCCGACCGTCTGGACATCACCCGAGAGGCCCAGCACCACCTGGCCTTCGGCTTTGGCCCTCACCACTGCCTCGGCCGTCCGTTGGCCACCCTCGAACTGCAGGTGGTGTACGGCACCCTCTACCGGCGCATTCCCACCCTGCGCCTCGCCATCGACTTCGCCGACGTCCCGTTCAAGTACGACGGCGTGGCCTACGGCGTCCGTGAGCTTCCGGTGGCCTGGTAGCCGTACCGCGTGTCCGCACTGTCTCAGTAGGAGCAAATCATGCATGACTCGGGCACGTCCGCACCCACGGCGAGCAGCGGTATCGTGGTGGTCGGGGCCGGATTGGCCGGCCCGGTCGCCGCGATCTACCTGGCCCGGAGGTTCGGCCGGGTCACCGTATTGGAGCGGCAGACGGACCCCCGGCACATCCCAGCGGGGCAGGGTCGGTCCCTCATGGTGATCTTGTCGGAGCGCGGGTGGCGGGTGCTCCGCGAACTCGGCCTGGAGCAGGCCGTGCGCCGGATCTGTGCTCCTCTCACCGCTCGGTGCGGCCACCTGCCGGACGGCAGCACCGTGGTGACCCCCTACAGCCGGGACGGGGAACCGATCTGGGCAGTCGAACGGCACCGGCTGCACCGCCTCCTGCTGGACGCCGCCGAGGCTGAGCCGGGGGTGCGCCTCCATTTCGAGCGGCCGGTTCTCTCCGTCGACCTAGAAGCACCGGCGCTGCTGGTACAGGCGGGCACCGCCGAGCGGTGGATTCCCTATCGGCATGTTCTGGGCTGCGACGGCGTCCACTCCGTGGTTCGTGGCGCCCTGGTCGACCAAGGCGCTCAGGAGCAGGTGAGCACCCTGGAGCTGGCCTATCAGGAGATCGTCCTGAGCCTGCCCTCCTGCGATCGCGGACTCATGCACTACTGGCCGGCCGGTGACGCGCTCTTCGGTGCCTTCCCGCTGGTTTCCTCACCGCGCTTCGCGGGCTCGGTGTTCTTCCGGCGGACGGGGCCCAGCCCCTCCTATGCCGCCGCGACTGGCGGCCTGCCTCTGGCCCATCAGTTCGCCGAGGTCTTTCCCAGGCTGGCTGCCGACATCCCGGACCTGGAGGAGCAGTTGGCCACCAAGCCAGTCTCGACGGTGCGGCTCACCCGCTGCGACAGATGGGCCCTGGGTGGCACGGCCGTGCTCATCGGCGACTCCTGCCACGCCATGGCACCTTTCATGGGGCAGGGCATGAACTGCGCCTTCGAGGATGTCCGCACGCTCGTCAACTGGCACGTGCTCTGATCAGGCAAAACGTCACCGGACAGCACGACGGAACAGCACGCAACACGATCGCTCACGGTCTCGTAATGCGTAGGTCTCGGGTCCGAATCCAGTTGCCCGCGACATCGGCGTGGGACTCGCAAGCGCTGGTCGGGCCGCTCCGAACCAGGGACTTCCCAGGGACTTTTCAGGGACTTTCAGCTCTGTCCCGGGGACTTTCCAGGGATTTTTCGCTGAGTAAGCGGGAAAGGCCCTGACAGCTTCGAAAGATACAAAGTCCCAGGTCAGGATCGGTTTGCTGTCGGTCGATGCCGCTCAACAGGCCGTGTTCCCGTGCAGTCCACGTGGGCTGGGCGAGGACGCGCGGAGGGGGACCTGGCGGGCGCCGCGAGAGCCATCCGACGGTAGTGCCGCCGTGGACGCTGTTCCGGGTGAACTCGCCCTTGAACAGCGCCACTTGGCGGCGTTGCCGCACTCGCTAGTACGTGTAGAAGCCCGAGCCGGACTTCCGGCCGAGCCGGCCCGCGTCCACCATGCGCTGGAGCAGCGGGGGAGCGGCGTACAGCGGCTCCTTGTACTCCTCGTACATCGAATAGGCGACCGAGGCCACCGTGTCCAGGCCGATCAGGTCGGAGAGCTTGAGCGGGCCCATCGGGTGGGCGCAGCCCAGCTCCATGCCGTTGTCGATGTCCTCGCGGCTGGCGATGCCCGACTCGAACATCCGGATCGCGGAGAGCAGATACGGGATCAGCAGCGCGTTGACGACGAACCCGGAGCGGTCCTGGGCGCGGATCGCGTGCTTGCCGAGGGCCTTCTCGGCGAACAGCTGAGCCCGGCCGAGGGTGCCCTCGGAGGTGGTCAGCGCCGGGATCAGCTCGACGAGCTGCTGCACCGGGGCCGGGTTGAAGAAGTGGATGCCGACGACCTGGTCGGGGCGCGAGGTGGCGACCGCGAGCCGGACCAGCGGGATCGAGGAGGTGTTGGAGGCGAGGATCGCGTCCTGCCGGGTCACCACCTGGTCGAGCACCTGGAAGATCTCGGTCTTCACCTGCTCGTTCTCGACGACCGCCTCGATCACCAGATCGCGGTCGGCGAACTCGCCGAGGTCGGTGGTGAAGCTGAGCCGCTCCTGGGTGGCGGTGAGCTCGTCCGCGGAGATCTTTCCGCGCTCGGCGGCCTTGGAGAGGGAGTTGAACAGCCGGGTACGGCCGATCTCCAGGGCCTCACCGGTGGTCTCGGCGACCTTGACGTCGAGACCCGCGCGGGCGCAGACCTCGGCGATGCCCGCTCCCATCTGGCCGCAGCCCACCACTCCGACGCGTTCGATGTCGGTCACATCGTCCCCTTCGCTGATCTACGGCTGTCGCAGGACGCCCGTTGTTCGGTGCCTGCTCCGATCGTGCACGTCCCGTGCACGTTACTCCGAAGTATCGATGATCGATCGCCCGGGTGGGGCATGCTGGCAGGGGAGACGATCCGTGACCGTACGGATCCGGAGCGTGAAGGGATGGGGTGAAGTGGGGCGGACGGCGGGGACTAGGCGGGGGTCACGGCGGGCGTTCACCGTGGCGGCGATGGCGACGCTGACGGGTCTCGTCACGACGGGGGAGCCGGGTCTCGTCACGACGGGGGAGCCGGGTCTCGTCACGGCGGGGGAGCCGGCCGGCGTACCCCGTGCCGGAGCAACCCCCGGGCCCGGTCGCCGACGGACGGTCTCCGAGCTGCGGGGCATGTGGCTGTCGACCGTCATCAACCGCGACTGGCCCTCGCGGACCGGCCTGTCCGCCGCCCGGCAGCGCGCCGAGCTCCTCGCCCACCTCGACAGGGCGGTCGACCACCGCCTGAACGCCGTGTTCTTCCAGGTCCGTCCCACGGCCGACGCGTTCTGGCCCTCGGCGTACGAGCCGTGGTCGCAGTACCTCACCGGCGTCCAGGGCAGGGACCCCGGCTGGGACCCTCTCGGCACCGCGGTGCGGGAGGCCCACGCGCGTGGCCTCGAACTGCACGCCTGGTTCAACCCCTACCGCATCGCGAACCACACCGACCCCGGCAGACTTGTGGCGACCCACCCGGCCCGCAAGCACCCCGACTGGGTCGTCCCCTATGGCGGCAGGCTCTACTACAACCCCGGGCTGCCCGAGGTCCGCGCCTTCGTCCAGGACGCGATGCTCGACGCTGTGCGGACGTACGCGATCGACGCCGTGCACTGGGACGACTACTTCTACCCGTACCCGGCCGGGGGACAGGTCTTCGACGACGACGCCGCGTACCGGACGCACGGCGCGGGCTTCGCGAACCGGGCCGCCTGGCGGCGCGACAACACCGACAGGCTGGTGCGGGAGACGGCCACCCGCATCCCGCTGATCCGGCCCGGTACCCGCTTCGGGATCAGCCCGTTCGGGGTGTGGCGCAACAGCGCGACCGACCCGCGGGGCTCGGACACCCGGGCCGCCGTGCAGACGTACGACGATCTGTACGCCGACACCAGGAAATGGGTCCGCGAGCAGTGGATCGACTACGTCGTCCCGCAGATCTACTGGAACCTCGGCTTCGCCGCCGCCGACTACGCGAAGCTCGTGCCCTGGTGGGCGGCGGTCACACGGGGCACGGGCGTGCAGCTGTACGTCGGGGAAGCCCTCTACAAGGCCGGTGACCCCGCGCAGCCCGCGGCCTGGCAGGACCCGGCCGAACTCTCCCGGCACCTCACCTTCGCGCGGGACCACACCCAGGTGCGCGGACACGTCTTCTTCTCCGCCAAGGAGGTCGACATCGACCGCGTCGGAGCGATGGCGCGGGTCGTGACCGACCATTACCAACGGCCGGCGCGACCCGCGCGCTGAAACTGCCGAATGTCTACAGCGGGTTCTTGTGACCGAATGTCTACAGCGGGTCCTTGTGACGGATTTCCGAGTCGGGGCCCGGTGAGCAGATCGCCTCGTGCCCGTCCGCGAAGCGCACGCGGTACGGGGGCGTGCCCTCCGTTCCTATTACTTCGGTGATCTCCGCGACCTTGTCGTGCTGTCCGACAACCCTGCCGTGCTGCACGAGCTTGTCGCCCACGTCTGCATGCATCTGAAGGGTCTCCTCGTCATCAGCGGGAGTAACGGTCCTGCGGCTCAGCCCCGCGCTCGCTGGGTGAGCGCGATGCAGATCAGCACGGCCGCCGCCGTCAGCGGTGCGGCCGGTGTGAGCTGCTCGCCGAGGAGCAGTACCGACCACACCAGTGTGAGCAGCGGCTGCGCCAGCTGCAACTGGCTGGCCTTCGGAATTCCGATCGCCGCCATCCCGCGGTACCAGACGACCAGGCCCAGGAACTGTGATCCGGCGGCCACCCACAGCAGTCCCGCCACACTGTGAGCCGACAGACGGACCGGCTCGTACGACAACGCCACCAGCGCGCCCGGCACCGACAGCGGCAGACACAGGACCAGCGCCCAGCCGATGACCTGCCACCCCGGCATGGTCCGGGCGAGCCGGCCGCCCTCGGTGTAGCCCGCGGCACAGATCAGCAGCGCCCCGAAGAGATAGGCGTCCGCGCTGCTCAGCGCCCCACCGCTCTGCTGCACGGTGAACGCGATCACCGCGGCCGCGCCCGCGAGGGCGGCGCCCCAGAACATCCGTGAGGGGCGCGCGCCGGTCCGCAGCGCCGACAGCAGCGCGGTCGTGAGCGGCAGCAGCCCGACGACCACGGCCGCGTGGGCGGTGGTGGACGTCTGCAGCGCGAGCGTCGTCAGCAGGGGGAAGCCGAGCACGACACCGGCGGCCACCACGGCGAGCCCGGCCCAGTGCCGGCGGGCCGGTACGGGCACGCGCAGCGCCAGCAGACAGCCGCCCGCGATGACGGCGGCCAGGACGCTGCGCACGGCCACCAGCGACCAGGGGCCGAAGCCCTCCAGGCCCCAGGCGGTGGCGGGGAAGGTGAGGGAGAAGGCGGTGACGCCGAGGGCGGCCTGAAGGGTGCCGGAACGGCGGTCCGCCGAGGGCTCCGGCTCGGGCGTCCTGACCGCTATCCCGATCCGAACGATAGCGCTACTCTGTGCTGTCATGCAAGAGCGTAGCAGTGTCGGAGATCTGGCGAATCAGCTGCGGCGGGAGCTGAGCCGCTACTCACCCGGTGGAAAGCTGCCATCGAGCCGGGCGCTCGTCGAGCGGTTCCGGGTGAGCCCGGTGACAGTGTCGCGGGCACTGGCTCAGCTTGCCGCCGAGGGGCTGGTGGTGACCCGGCCGGGCGCCGGCGCGTTCCGTGCGCACCCGCGTACGTCCGCCGCGCCCGCAGGGGACACCTCCTGGCAGGAGGTCACGCTGAGCGCGGACGCCGCGGCGGAACTCGTCCCGCGCACGGTGGACGCCTCCGGGGTCCTCGCCTCGCTCGCCGCCCCGCCGCCCGGCGTCGTCGAGTTCAACGGCGGCTATCTGCACCCCTCGCTCCAGCCCGAGCGGGCCATGGGAGCGGCCCTGTCGAGGGCGGGCCGACGTCCCGGCGCCTGGTCGCGGCCGCCGATGGAGGGGCTGACGGAGCTGCGCGAGTGGTTCGCGCGGGGTATCGGCGGTGCGATCACCGCCGCGGAGGTGCTCGTCACGGCGGGCGGCCAGTCCGCGCTGACCACCGCGCTCAAGGCACTCGCCCCGCCGGGGGCCCCGGTCCTGGTCGAGTCGCCCACGTATCCGGGCATGCTGGCGATCGCCCGCGCGGCGGGCCTGCGGCCGGTACCCGTACCGGTCGACGCGGACGGGGTGAAACCGGACCTGCTCGCCGACGCCTTCAGGGCGACCGGCGCCCGGGTGTTCGTCTGCCAGCCGCTGTTCCAGAACCCGACCGGCGCCGTACTCGCCCCCGAGCGGCGCGCCGAGGTGGTGCGGATCGCGCGCGAGGCAGGCGCGTTCGTCATCGAGGACGACTTCGTACGACGTCTCGTGCACGAGGACGCGGGGCCGCTGCCGCGTCCGCTGGCCGCGGAGGATCCGGACGGGGTCGTCGTGCACGTCTCCTCCCTGACCAAGGCGACCTCGCCGAGCTTCCGGGTCAGTGCGCTGGCCGCGCGCGGCCCGGTACTCGAACGACTGCGTGCCATCCAGGTCGTGGACACCTTCTTCGTGCCGCGTCCCCTTCAGGAGGCCGCGCTCGAACTGGCCGGCTCGCCCGCCTGGCCCCGTCATCTGCGGGCCGTGTCCGCCGAGTTGAGGAACCGCCGCGACACGATGACGACCGCGCTGCGGCTGACGCTCCCCGAACTCGCGCTGCCCCACATCCCCTCCGGCGGCTACCACCTGTGGCTCCGCCTGCCCGACGGCACCGACGAGTCCGCCCTGGTCTCCGCAGCCCTCCGCGAGGGCGTGGCCGTCGCCCCCGGCCGCCCCTACTTCAGCGCGGAGCCCCCTGCGGGGTACCTCCGGCTGAGTTTCGCGGCGGTCGGAGGGACGGGGGAGATCACGGAGGGGGTACGACGGCTGAGGGCGGCGTGCGACGGGGTGTTGAGGTGACCGGCCCGGGTCGGCTGGAACGATGCGCAGCCGACGCGGATCGGCGTCATGCCCCGCGGTCCGCAGGGCGCGGCGAAGATCCGCTGGTTCTCCGTCGAACCGGGCAACATGCTGCACGCCGCCAACACCTACGAGGACGCCACCGTCGTCTCCGGCCTCAAGCAGGACGCCTCCCCGCTCCTGGTCCTGGAGGCCTCGGGCCTCGACCGGATCGCCACCGTCCGTCTTCCGCGCCGGGTCACCGGCGGCATCCACGGCTCCTGGATCCCCGGCACCGGCCTCGACGCCTCCGACAGCTGACCGCCCTCGTGGCCCCCGGGGAGGATCCCCCCGGGCCCGGCCCCGGTCCGCTTCGGCAAGCACACTCCGCCAAGCCTGCGTATACCTTGCGTAACACCTATTGACCTGCGGAGTCCCGCGCCCCACGATCTCCGCATGCATCTTCGGGTCACTTTCGTCGCCGCCGCCCGCAGCTCCTCGCTGCTGGCCGAACGCTTCGAGGACGACCGGCCGCTGGACCAGGCCGGCTGGGACGAAGTGCAGCGCGCTGCCCCTGAACTGGTGCCACTGGCGGCGGCCGAGCTGCGCTACTGCTCACCGACCCCGCGCAGCCGCGCCACCGGCGACGCCCTCGGGTACGCGCCGCTGGCGCAGCCCGCGCTGCGCGACTGCGACATGGGCCGCTGGCGCGGCTTCACGCTGGGTGAGGCGATGGCCCGCGAGCCGTCGGCGGTCGACGCCTGGCTCGCCGATCCGCGCTCCGTCCCGCACGGCGGCGAGTCCCTGACCTCCTTCATCTCCCGCGTCGGCGGCTGGCTCGACACCCGCCCGGCGGACGACGGCAGCCGGATCGTCGCGGTGGCCGAACCCTCGGTGGTGCGGGCCGCGCTGGTCTACGCGCTCAAGGCCCAGCCGTCGGCGTACTGGAACATCGACGTCCGCCCCCTGTCGACCATCACCCTCACCGGCATCAACGGCCGCTGGAACCTGCGCCTGGAAGGCGTGCCGCAGCGCGCCTAGGTCCTGTCGTCAAATTCCCGTCGTCGCCCGGAGGGCGGCTCCGCGGCGTCAGGTGCGTGCTCTCGGCGTGCCGGGCCCTGACCCTCGTAC